>JASGDZ010000192.1:0-14575 GCA_047606835.1 Microbacterium sp.
CCCGAGGGCGGCGCGAACGCCGCGGGCGCGGCGCCGAAGCCGGGCTGCACGCGCGCGTCGAGCGGTGCGACGGCGTCGCTGCGCCGCACCGGGCCGAGAGCCTCGAGGCCGAGCCACCGCGCCGACCCCCAGCCGACGACGCTCGCCCACGCGGGCAGGAGCAGCACGCCGAGCACCGTCATCCCGTCACCGAAGCCGAAGGCGCGGTTGATCCGGTGCAGGGCGACGATCAGCACGACGAGATACGCGATGCCGACGATCGGGACGAACGCGAGCAGCACGAGCCACCCGCTGAAGCCGCCGAGTCGGAGCAGGACCGCGATGTCGTAGACGGGCACCCACGCCTTCCAGCCCTCCTCGCCCGCCTTCGCGAAGACCGCCGAGAGGCTGAGCCCGGTCCACACGTAGACCAGGATGCCGACAAGAAGAGAGAGGAGGCCGAGGACCGCACCGGAATCGTTCATGGGGACTGCGCGTCGACGCCGCGACGCATCCTCCTCTCGTTCCGCCGCGCCGTGCCGGCGCGGTTTCTGCCGGTCCGCGCAGCAAGGGACCGGGTGAATGACTTCAACGATACGGCTGCCGCGATTCTCCGCCACACCGGCAGATCCGTGCCGAGCCCGCGGCGCTCCTCGTCGACGATGCGCCAGAACTCCTCCGCCTCCTCGGCCGTCAGCGCCGCGTCCGAGAACACCGCGCGGTCGGCCGCGAGGGCGAGGCCCGCCGCCGCGGGGCGCGCGTGCTCCGCCGCGAGCTCCGTGCGCGTGTGCGTGTGCGGCGCGGGGAGCCCGTGGTCGACGGCCGCGTCGACGTACTCCTCCCAGCCGCCCACGACGCGGGATGCGGCATCCGCGCCTTCTCGGCGCGTGCGCCTGCGCCACGCCTTCGCCGCCACGACGACCGCGAAGGGCCCGAGCACCAGCGCCAGCCCCAGCGCCGCGACCGCGCCGATCCGCACTCCCGCCCACAGTCCGGACAGGTCGAGCCCTGAGGGGTCGCGCGGCTCGTCGTCGTCGGAGTCCTGCTGCGCGGGGTCGGGGGGCACCACCTCCCGCGCCGACTCGGGACGCACGTCGGTGGGGTTCTCCGGGTCGCGCTGGCGCAGGGCGTCCGTCGCGATGCCCTCGGTGTGCTGAGGGGTCACGTCCACCGCGACCCATTCGCCCGTCGACGCCTGGACCTCGACCCACGCCGTGAGGTCGCCGGCCTCGCACTGCCCGTCGCGGCACGCGCGCAGACCGTCGTCGGCGGCGGTCAGCCGCACACCGAGCACGACGCGCGCCGGGAACCCCAGCTGCTGCGCGATGAGGGCCGCCGCGACGGCGAACTGCTCGTCGTCGCCGACGGCGGCCACGAGCGACCCGTCGCCGCCCTCCGCCTCGACCTGCGACTCGCGGGCGAGCAGCTGGCGAAAGAGCGCGTCCACGCGCGCGAGCGAATGGCCGGACGCACTCGGCTGGAACGCGTAGCCGCCGAGGTCGGTCACCCACGCAGGCGGGTCGTCCGCGGCGATGCTCAGCGCGTGGCTGAGGTAGCCGCGGGCGCGCAGCCGCGCGATGAGCTCGGCGAGCGCGGCGCCGCCGGAGCCGACGTCCTGCTGCTCGATCCACGTCACGAGGCTCTCCGGCGCCGCCACGAGCGCGCCGGAGGCGCCGGGCGCGGCGATGTCCGCCAGCGCCGGCGTCTGCGGCGTCACGGCCGACACCGTGTAGACGTCGCCGGAGCGCAGCCCGCCTCGGGCCGTCTGCACGCCGGCCGCGCTCGACGCGTTGTAGTAGAAGCCGTCGGCGAGCTGCACGGCATCCGCTCCGGAGAACACGACGGAGGACACCTGCCCGAACGTCGGCAGCCAGATGCCGCCCAGGCCCTCGATCGAAACGCGCACGACGGCGGGCTCGCCGGCCCCCGCGTCCAGCCCGCTCGGCACGCGCACGAACCGCGCGTCGGCGACGCTCGACGATCCGTCGAGCACGCGGTACACGACGCCGTCGTAGGCGGTCATCGTCGCCAGGCGGATGCGGGCGGGAAGCGCCCCGGAGACGGCCTCCACCCGGAACAGCGTCTCCCCGTAGCGCGGATCGGCGAACGCGGAGCGATAGGTCGACAGAGGCGCCTCGGCGCGCGTGAGGTCCACGTCGGGGACCGTCGCGGAGCGGAGCACGTCGCGCGGCTGGCCCGCCGCGATCGCCGGGGCGGCGACCGCCCCGATCACCACCGCGATGGCGACCATGCCCGCCGCGAGGAGGCCACGGCGGGTGTCGGATGCCGAGCGCCGCCGCGACACGCGCACCCCGGTCGTGTCGGCGGCGCGGCGCAGCGCCCGACGGCGCTCGTCCAGGGCCAGCCACGCCAGCCACGACAGCGACAGCACGAGTCCGAGGGCGCCGGTGAGCAGTTCCCGCGGCGCCGGCACCGTCAACGCACCGAGCACGAGCGGATCGCTCGTGGTGGGATGGCCGAACGCGAGCCCGAAGAACACCATCGCGAGCGCGACGGCGGCGCCCAATCCCGCCAGCCCGGCGCTGCGCCACGAGAGCCGCATCGCGCCGAGCGTGCCGACGAGGAAGATCACGAGCGCGGGCACGAGCAGATTGCGGTACGAGCCGACCGGCAGGTCGACGGTCACGAGATCCTTGAACCCCGTGACCGCGCCCGTCGCGACGTCGACGAGCGCCGCGGGGAGCTGGGCGGGATCGCCCCGTCTGGCCGGCACCGCCAGCAGCACCCCCGCCACGACGATCGCGCCGGCCGTCACGAGCGCCGTGAGCCACCCCGACCACCGCCGCGCGGCGGACACGACGGCGATCGCCGTCCCGAGGAGCGCCGCCGCGACGACCACGACGACGAAGTCCGCGCTGCGGTAGATCGGCCACGCCGCCACCGCGGCCACCGCGACCATCGCGAGCACGTAGCAGGCGCCCGCGACGGGCGGACGGGGCATCCACCCCCGGCTCACGACTGCGCCCCCCGCAGCATGAGGCCGGCGAGGTCGTCCAGCACGCCGATCGTGAGCAGGGTCAGCGACCCGATCGGGCGCAGTCTCGGGTGGGCGCGCTCGTCGCACGCCACGGCGATCACCGCCGTCTCGTCGGGGAAGGCCAGCGCCGCCTGGCGCAGCCGGGTGAGCCCGACGCGAGATCCGCACACCACGAAGGCGATCGACAGCGCGTCCGACGACTCCACCGCCAGCCGGCACACCTCCTCGAGCCGCATCGTGTGCTCCAGCGACCCGAGGCCGGAGAAGCCGTCCAGGAGCGCACGCGGCGACGGGGCCGACAGCGTCTGGATCGCCCGCAGCCGCCCCTTGACCACGCGGGGGATCGCGGTGCCGGTGACCACGTCGAGGTCGCGGCCGTCGCGCATCGCCTGCAGGGCGAGGGATGCCGCCGCGCTCACCGCGAGCTCGAACTCGTCGTCGTCGGCGTAGTCGGCCTCGGCGAGGCTCAGCACGACGGCCATGCGCGAGCGGCGCGACTCCTCGAACTGGCGCACCATGAGCTGGCCCGTCTTGGCCGTCGACTTCCAGTGGATCTGCCGGCGCGAGTCGCCCGGCGCGTACTCGCGGATCGCGTGGAACGACATGTCCGCGTCGACCAGCAGGCGCGTCGGCTGGCCCTCCAGATCGCGCACCAGGCCCGCGCTCGTCGACGGCACGACCACCGTGCGCGGGTGCACGTAGAGCTCGTGCACGTCGTCCCACGCGTGCTCGCGGCGCAGCAGCCCGATCGGGTCGGTGCGCACCGCCGTGGCCGGGCCCACCGGGATGATGCCGCGGTGCGGCGTCGGGATCGAGACGGGCTGCGACACGACGTGCCCGCCGCGCAGGAACGGCACCCCGAGCTCCACGAGCCCGTCGCCGACGGGCAGGTCGATGCGCCCCGGCAGCGCCGTGCGCGTGCCGCGGTTGCGGATGTCGATCTCGCCGGGCACCTCGCCGCCCGCGACCACGCGCTCGTGGGCGAGCCGCACCACGACGTCGTAGGCGCGGGCGCCGAACAGGAACGGCAGGCACATCGCGGCCAAGACGAGGGATGCCACTCCCGCGACGAGCCACTCCACCCACCCGAACGCCCAGCCGCCGGCGACGCCCCCCGTCGCGGCGGCGAGCACGAGCCATCCCGCCGGCGTCACCGTCTGTCCGAGCCACACGCCCGCCGCGGCCGCGGCCTCGCGGACCCTGCGGCTCGCCGCCGTCGCCGCCACCACGAGCGACACGAGCGCGCCGCGGCGGGCGGTGGTCACCCGCGTGCGGGCCGTCGCCCCGCTGTCGGAGGCGGTGCGCGCAGCCAGCGTCGGCGGGTCGGCGGGCATGTCAGAGGGCCTCGCGCTGCGTCGGCGGCGGCACCTCGAGAAGCACCTGCCCGACGACGGCCTCCGCCGTGACGCCGTCGAACTCCGCCTCCGGGTGCAGGATCAGGCGGTGCGAGAGCACCGGCACCGCGAGCGCCTTCACGTCGTCGGGCGTCGCGTAGGTGCGCGCCTGCGACGCGGCACGGGCCTTGGCCGCGCGCGTGAGCGCGAGCGCGCCGCGGATGCTGACCCCCAGCCGCACCTGGTCGGCCGTGCGCGTGGCGTCGACGATGCGCGCGATGTAGTCGAGCACGAGGGGGTTGATGTAGACGTCGCGCGCGAGATCGGCCATGCCGACGAGCGCCTGCGGTGCGACGACGGGCGTAAGCTGCTCCGTCGGCACCGGAACGCCGTCGAGGATGCGGACGGTCGCGGCGTGGTCGGGGTAGCCGAGCGACGTCTTCAGGAGGAAGCGGTCCAGCTGCGCCTCGGGGAGGCGATAGGTCCCCGCCTGCTCCACGGGGTTCTGGGTCGCGATGACGAGGAACGGCACGCCGACCGGCCGCGTCACGCCGTCGATCGTGACCTTTCCCTCCTCCATCACCTCCAGCAGGGCGGACTGCGTCTTGGGCGAGGCCCGGTTGATCTCGTCGGCGAGCACGATGTTCGCGAACACGGGGCCGGCGTGGAACTCGAACGACCCGCGCTTCTGGTCGTAGACCGTGATGCCGGTGACGTCTCCGGGGAGGAGGTCGGGCGTGAACTGGATGCGGGTGTTGGTGCCCTGCACGGACTGCGCGAGCGCGCGGGCGAGCGACGTCTTGCCGGTGCCGGGGACGTCTTCGAGCAGCACGTGCCCGTCGCTGAGCATCGCCGTGAGCACCAGCTCGACGACGTGGCGCTTGCCGAGCACGGCCTGCTCGACGTTGTCGGCGAGCTGCGCGAAGGTCTCGGAGAACCAGCCGGCCTGCTCCTGGGAGATCGTCATGGACGCCCTTCTGTCGTTTCAGTCGCCGGCGTCGGCCGGGAGGTTGGGGTCGCACGTGGCGGACATCGTGAGGGACGCGGGGTCCAGTCCCCAGCCCTGCGCATCCCAGTTCGCGCTCGCGGCGATCCCCTCGACGCGCACGGCGCCGACGGGCACGGCCCACGAGCCGGCGGTGGAGGACAGCACCTCGCCGTCGGCGTCGTAGAAGACCAGCGCGTCGTTGCCGAAGGAGAACGCGGCGGTGCCGCCCTCTGGGTCTTCCGACGACTCGCCGAGCATCGCGAGCTCGCTGCCGCCGACGCACGACGACACGCCCCAGCGCGCCCACACCTGGTACGGCGCCGAGCCGGCGCGGGCGGTGACCGCGCCCCAGTCGCTCGTGGTCCCCCAGTCCGTGTGACGGTAGCGCACCCGGATGCCCGGATCGCGGTCGTACACGTCGGTGGGCGGACCGCCGTCGAACTCGGCGACGTTGTTGGTGGGCGGATCCTCGGCGGAGGTCGGCTCGTCCTGGATGCTCCAGTACGCCGTGCTGTCCGACGAGTCGACGCGAGGGAGCGGATCGACCACGAACGTGTAGCCCTCGGGGGCGGCGGTGCTCTGCACCGCCCGCACCGTGGCGCTCGTCGTCGTCCGCCCGTACGACACGCCGCCCCACCACGACTCGACGCACATCACGAAGCCGTACTCCTCGCCGTCGGGCAGGCCCGAGAACGTCGCGCTCGTCCCCGACTCGGCCACCGCGCACTCCGAGCCGGTGCGCGCGAACCCGTACCGCAGCGACGAGCCGTCGCCGCCTGTCGACGCGGAGCCCTCCGCGGTGACCGTCGACGTCCCGTCGCCGCGGGACGCGGACGAGAGCGTGAGGGATGCCTGGCGCGGCGCGCCGATCCCGTTGCCGTAGACGGTGACGGCGCTGCCGGACGTCGCCTCGGTGAAGCCCGGCGGGATCGCGAACCGCGAGAACGGCGTCACCCTGATCGGTCCGAGACTGTTCGTGCCGACCCGGTAGCGGGCCACCGTGAGGTCGGTGTCGCCGCGGCCGACGGACACCTGCTGCGTCTGCCCCGACTCGCTGGTGATCTCGAAGTAGCCGACCTCGACCGTGTCGATGCCGGTGATGTCCAGCGACACGAGGCCGCCCTCTCCGCCGGTGACCACGGGCTCGACGGTGACCGCGGCAGGCGCAGGCGGCGGGTCGTACGCCCACGCGACGGTCTTCACGGAGGTGCGCGACTCCCCCACCTCGTTGACGGCCCACGCCTCGTACTCGCGCTCCTCGCCGTTGGGCGCCGAGATCGCCGGGCACGTCCCGTCGGGCTGGCATTCGGCGACGACCTCGCCGTTCCACCGCACGACGAAGCCGGTCAGCGCGGGGTAGGCGAGGCGCGCGTCGCCGGGGTCGACGTGCAGCGTCAGCGTGCCGTCGTCGTAGGCGGACTGGGTGAGCGCGGCCGGAGCGGCGGGGTAGCCGTGCAGGTCGAGCAGCAGCGAGCCGTCGCGATCTGCGTTCGTGCGCCGGCCCTGCGCGTCGCGCATCGAGAACGCCGCCGTGCAGGTGGCGCCGGCCGCATCCTCCTCCCACTCCGCGACGACGGTGGTGTCCGATCCGCGCGCGAAGGTCACGCCCTCGCACGTCCCGGTCGCGCGCACGTCGACGAGCTCCAGCGGGGTGCTCGGCAGCGGGTTCACCTCCCCCGGCGCGCCGGTCACGGTGATGACGCACGACGTGCCCGAGGCCTGCGAGCACTGCTGGGACACCGTCCCGCCCTGCGGCAGGATGCTCGGCGCGGCCCCCACCCGCAGGATCAGACGCGCCGGCGCCACGCCGGGATGGCTCGTGATCCGCACCGTGGCGGCCTCCTCCGTCCCCGGCACCGCGGCGTCGCGGCCGGTGACGGCGAGCGTGCCGTCGTCGCGGAGCTCGAGGTCGAACGCCGACCCCGCGTAGTCGACCGCGTAGGCGACGTTCGCCCAGTCGGCCCTCCACTGCCACGAGGTCATGCCCCGCTTGAGGTCGAACGTCTGCGTCTCGCCCGGGCCGACCGTGACGGATGCCGGCCGCAGCTCGGGCTGCGGGTCGACCGCCGTGATGCGCACCGGCACCGACAGGTACGTCCAGTCGTCCTGCCCTGCGACGCGCACCGGCACGGTGCACGCGTCGGTCCACGGCGCTCCCGAGCCTGCGACGTACCGCACGACGGTGCCGCCGGACCGGCCGCACGTCGCGCTCTTGCGCGCACCGGACGCGGAGACCGCGTCGCCCACCTCGATTTCCGTCCCCGCCGGGACGGCGACGAGGTCGCGCAGATCGAAGCTCACGCTCTCGCCCTCGGTCACCGTCTGCGCCTGGATCCCGGTGCGCAGCGCGAGCGTGTAGTCGTCGTCGCCCGGGATCCGCAGGAACCCGTAGGTCGTCACCTCCTCGCCGGTCGTCGACACCCCGGCCAGCGCGAACGGCACGATCCGGGTCTGCTCCGGGAGCGCTCCGCGGATGCGGCGGCCGACAACCGAGAGCCCGGCAGGCCTCCCCCACAGCGACAGCGTGAGGTCGTCGACGTCGCCGCCGGACCACGTGACCTGCCCGCTGACGACGTCGACGCCCGCGGGCAGGCTCGCGCGGGTCTGCGCGGTGAGCACCGTGTCGGCGACGATCGGATAGTTCGGCACCGAGTCGCGCACGACCTTCACCACGATCAGGCCGCGCGCCGTGTTGCCGGAGTCGCTCTCCACGTCGTAGAGGAACGAGACCGTGCCGGGGGTGTCGCCGGCCGCGATCGTGACGGTGGTGTCGTCGCGGCCGGCGATCAGGCCGCGCTGTCGCACGTACTCCGGGCTCGCCGTCCCGTCCGCGAGCGTGGGCGACACGTCGGGCCGCACGTCGCCGAGGACGAGGCTCCCGCCGGTCGGGTCGATGTCGTTCGCGAGCGGGCTCACGCGGATCGAGTTGTCCTCGCCCGCCTGCACCTGCACATAGTCGGTGAAGGTCACCGGGCTCGGGTTCGACTGCTCGTCGAGCACGCCGATCCGCACGATCCCGACGCCGGTCGCCCCCGCGCTGTCGACCACGCTGTACTCGAACGACCGCTGTCCGCTGTCGCCGGGGACGCTCGTGTACACGATCGACTGGCCGTCCGCCGAGATCGTCGCTGAGCCCGCTCGCGGCTGCGTGAGGATCCGCTCCAGCGCCACCTGGTCGCCGTCGGGGTCGACGCCGAACCGGTCGAACGGGACGACCGTCGACTGTCCGCTGAGCACGCGCCCCTCCAGCGTCTCCGGTCTCGGAGCGCGGTTCGACTCCTCGTCGATCACGGTCACGCGCACGACGGCGGTGTCGGCGAGCCGGGGGGCGCCGGTGGAGAAGATCGAGTACTCGACGCGATAGTCGCCGGGCGTCGTGGGCGCGAGGTAGCGCAGCAGGCTTCCTGAGGCGAAGGCGAGCCCGTTCGCCGCCGAGGACGCCACGGACGCCGGGTTCAGCGTGATCGCCCCGCCGGACGGGGCGACGTCGTTGCCGAGCACCGGGATGTCGAGCTGCGCGCCGGCGCGCACGGTCACCGAGTCGTCCACGGCGATCGGCGCGAGCTCCGGGGGCGAGGGCAGCAGGTACACCGTCGCCTCGCCCTCCACGCGCGAGCCCGCGTCGTCGGTGCCGTCGCTGACCGTGTAGCGGACCACGCCGAGCCGGCCAGGGGCGCCGTCGGCGGTCGCGCCGGAGACCCGGATGAAGCGCTGCCCGACGACATCCACCGACAACGTCGCGCCGGACTCGACGTCGGGTGCGACGTCGCTGAGCAGCAGCACCCGGCGCGTCGGGTTGGCGACGGCCTCGAAGACGTCGAGCGTGGCGTCCTCCTTGGGTCGCACGAACGCGATCACCGGCGGTGTGGCGAGGTCGGCGGACGCGTCCTCGGGCAGGATCGTGATGCGCGCGATGCCCGTCGCCGGGTCGCCGCCCGCCGTGACCGTGTAGCCGACCAGGTAGGTCCCCGGCGCCTTGGCGGTGAAGTCGAACGACGTGCCGCTCGCCGACGGCACCGCCTCGGCGGCGGCGTCGTCGAGCACTCGGGCGGCGGTGAGCGCGAGCCGGCCCACGGTGCCGGTCACGTGCGGCGCGACGTCGACGGTGACGCCGCCCGCGGACAGCGACTCCTCGACGGCGAACGACTCCGCGCGCAGCACGGGGCTCGCGTTGACGCGCACGTCGAGCTCTTTCGTCGTGGTGGCGCCGTGCGTGTCGGAGACGGTCACGTCGAGCCGGATGACGGATGCCTCCGCGGACGCATCCGGGTGCTGATAGACGATGTCCCCCGACGGCGTCGAGGCCACCGCGCCGACGCCGCTGCGATTGTCCACCGACAGCAGCAGGATCGGGTCGCCCTCGGGGTCGACCCAGCCGTTGAGCACCGGCACCGACACCGTGCCGCCCGGCTCCACCTCGGGCACCGGCCACGTGGCCAGGCATCCCGGAGCCCCGCAGAACTCGGGCGCGGAGTTGTGCTCGGAGGAGACCTCGAGCGTCACCGTCGCGGGTTCCGAGGAGAGCCCGGCGCCGCTCGTGCCGTCGGTCACCCGGTAGCTGAAGGTCGCCGACCCGGAGGCGTCGGGCGCCACCTGCACCGCCAGCCGCTGCCCGTTGTCGGTGACCGACACCGCGCCGAACCCCGGGTCCAGCCCCGTCACCGACGTCGGGTCGATGCTCAGCACGTCGGTGTTCGGGTCGTGGTCGTTCAGCAGCACGGGCAGCGCCGCGAGCGACCCCGCGCGCACGCCGAAGGCGTCGTCCACCGCGACGGGAGGCTTCGGGTCGAGCACGACCTCGGCCTGCTCCGCGCTCGGCTCCGACTCCTCGTCGGTGCGGTCGTCGAGGGACCAGTCCTGGCTCGACGGCACGAGCGCGCCGGACGGCATCGTCCACACCCACCCCGACCGCGTCTCGTTGAGGATCATCGCGGATCCGGTCGACGTGAACACCGGGCGGCGCTCGTCGCCGAGCACGCTTCCGCCGAAGTCGAGCTCGATCTCCCCGCGACCGGCGTCCTCCCACAGCACGCCGCCGTCGACGCGCAGCCACGCCCCGTAGACGTGCCCCTGGAACGAGACCGGGCGTGCCGGGACGCCGTACTCGCGCGAGCCGTCGCCGAGCACGCGTTCCGGAGACGAGCCGCGCGCCGTGACGCGCAGCAGCCCGACCTCGTCGGCGACGTACAGCGCATCGCCGTCGACGGTCGACTTGGCGAGCGCCACCGTGCCGGTGAGGTCGACGTCCACCGGCGCGTCGACGCCGCGGCGCCACACGCGTCCCGCGGCGACGTCGACGAGGAACCAGGTCTCGCCCGCCGACACGATGTCGAGGTCTCCTGCGGTCGGGGCGTCCGGCACGGCATCCGCACCCGCGACCTCGGACGTCGGGATGCGGTAGCGCAGCACCTCGCCTCGCGCGGAGGAGTACGCGTGCAGCACGCCGTCCTCGTCGAGCCCGATCGCCTCCGCGGCGTACTCCGGCGTGTTCTCGTCGGCGTCGCCCTGCCGGTACGGGTCCAGCTGCGAGACCGCGCCGCCGGCGAGCGTGCCGACGAAGACCGCTCCTGAGTCGGTGCGGTAGGCGACGTAGTCGCCCGCGACCGCCGCCTCCACCGTGCCCGGCGGCGTCGTGACCGACTCCTTCAGCGCGGTCTCGTCGAGGTCGACCGGCATCGCCTCGTCGATCGGCGTGACCTTGCCGAAGCTCTCCGAGAACAGGTAGCCGCCCGACGCGGACTCGGCGACCGCGGTGGGACTGCTGATGCCGCGCACGGTGTCGAGCTCGCCGACGGCCGTGTTGACGCGCGCGTAGCGGCTGCCCGCCCCGGTCTGCAGCGCCCACACGGAGACGTCCGTCGGCGGAGTGCGCTTGGCGTCCAGCCCCGGCCACACGACGCTCACCGCCACGATGCTCGCGACCGCGGCCGCGCCGGCGAGCGCTCCCACCAGCACGCCGCGGCGGCGCATCACAGCCCTCCGGCCACGGCGAGGCATATCGCGACGACCAGCGCTGCGACGACGAGGGCCGCGGCCACCACGATCCACGGTCGCAGCGCGCGGCGGGGCGCGACGGCCGAGACCGCGGAGTCCTCGTCGCGCGCCAGCACGGTGAGCGGATCGGGCCCGGCGACCTTGCGCGCCGAGTCGTGCGGCACGGTCGGGCGCACCGCGCTGCGCAGCGAGGCATCCGAGAAGTCCACCCCCGGCGCCGAGGGGTCCCATTCCTCGACCGCCACCTCGAGCGGCGTCGGGGGGATGCCGAGCCCCGCCTGCACGTCGCGCAGCGCCCGGGCGAACTCCAGCGCCGTGCGGTGGCGGGCGCCGGGCTCGCGACTCATCGCGCGGGCGAGCACCGCCTCCAGCGCCGGCGGCACGTCGGGTCGCGTCATCCTCGGATACGTCGCCTTGAGGATGCGGCGGCGCAGGTGCTCGCGCGTGTTCTGCCCCTTCTCCAGACGCTCGAACGGGCTGTGGCCGGCCAGCAGCGAGTACACGGTGGCGCCGAGCCCCCACACCTCGCTCGCGATCGTGCCCGCGGTGTCCTCGGACACGACCTCCGGCGCGCTCCACGGCACGGACATCGCCAGCACGTCCGCCGCCGTGCCGCGCGCGAGCGACGACGAGATGCCGAAGTCGGCGAGCACGGGTGCGCCGAAGCGCGTGATCAGGATGTTGCTGGGCTTCACGTCGCGATGCACGAGTCCGGCGCGGTGCGCGCACTCCAGCGCGCTCGCCATCTTCACGCCGATGGCGAGGACCTCGTCGACGGGGAGACGCTCGATGCGGTATCGCTCGGCGAGCGAGCCGGGACAGTACTCCATGACGATGTAGGGCCGGCCGTCGGCGGAGATGCCGGCCTGATAGACGGTGACGATCGACGGATGCGCAGACAGGTGCGCCAGCACATCCGCCTCGGCGTTGAACATCCGCAGCAGGTCGGCGTCGCGCACGTCGCTCGGGAGCACCTTGACCGCGACGTTGCGACGAGGCATGTCCTGCTCGTAGAGGAAGACGTCGGCGAAGCCGCCCGAGCCGAGCGGTCGGATATAGGCCAGACCCGGCAGGATCGGGGGTGCCGACGGCAGGCGCTTTGCCACGGTTCCCCCCAGGCGTTCGACCGCGCTCGTGTCCCGCCCTCGCGGAAGGCGCGGATCTCAGCCGCGAGGAACCCCTCGCCATGGTAACAAAGCGGTCTTGCGGATGGCCTGTGCGTGCGGGTCAGAACACCGAGTCCGCGGGCGGCTCGGTGGGATCGAACGGCGCGTCGAGCGACTCCGACAGCTCGCGCAGGAGCGCCTCGACCTGCGGCTCGACGTACTCGGCGAGCGCCGCCTGGATCCGCAGGCGATGATGCAGCAGGATCGCGCACACCTCGCGGCCGATCATGTTGGCATAGTCGTCGGCGAGGCCCACCTCCTGCCGGAGGGCGGCCTTCGCCTCCTCGGTCAGGGGCGGAAGGGCAGGCACACCGGCATCCGCCTCGTCGGCCAGGCCCGAGAGCGTGAACAGGAACGGCTGACCGGGCACCGGCTCGGGGTCCAGCGGCAGTCCCTCGAACTCGGGCTCCAGCCCCTCCGCCGGCCGGTAGCTGCGCGCCCGGTTGCGCGCCGCCTGCTGATCGAGCTCGGACTGCAGCATCGGGAGGTTGCGCGCGGTGTACTCGGCGACCGCGTGGTCGACGATCGTCTTGACGCGGGTGGAGAGCCCGTGCTGCACTCCGTGCGGCACGTCGGCGCCGAGCCCGGCGGCGGACAGCACCGGGGATCCGATGCAGCGCCGGCACGGTGCGACCCGCCCGCGGTGCGTGGCGGGCTCCCAGCGCGGCAGCCAGCGCAGCCACGCGTCCACCGCCTGGCTCACCTGCGTCTCCAGCGAACGCTCCACGAGCACCACGGTAGTCCCCCGCATCGCCCCCGGCCCGCCGACGGCCCCGTTCCCGGCGAATCCATCGATCCCGCCGCGAGCCCATCCATCCGCGGCACACGTAGGGATGGACTCGCGCGCCGATCGATGGACTCGGCAAGCCGTGCGGCGGGGCTCGGCGGAACAGGGCGGGGCTCGGCGGACCGGAGGGCAGGGGCAGACGGCAGGGGGCAGGGGTGGAAGTGTGGATGCCGCGGGCGTCACCTGTCGGCGTCGCGCTCCCACGGCCAGCGCGGACGGCGCGCACGGGTCCGGCGCAGCGCGACCGCCGACCACGCGCACACGAAGGCGGCCGCGGCGACGACGGGCGCCCACCATCCGATCGCGAGCCGCCCGACCACACCGGCGGCCACCGCCGGATCGACGCCGCCGACCACGGCCGAGAGCCACACGCCCGAAAGGTATGCGAGATAGCTCGCCAGCGCCGCCCACAGCGCGGTGACGTACGAAGGATGCCCCGCCCGAAGCGCGGGAAGCAGCACCCCCACGAGCGCCGCACCGGCAGCCACGACGCCGAGGACTCCGGGCAGCACGCCCAGCCCGGGGGTCGCGATCACGTCCGACGCGGTGACGAGACTCGCCATCCCGAGCCCGAACACCACGAGGGCGAGGAACGCCACGAGCGCGAACCCCAGCGCGACGAGCGGGCGAACGGGTCCCCCCGCTTCGCCGCGGTCCTCGTGGAACGAGGTCGTGATGCCTCCCGGTCAGAGCCCAGTGCGCAGTCGCCCCGGCGCGGATTCAGCCCTGCGCGGAGGGCACGATCGTGGGGCCGGCCTCCAGCGTACGCTCGTATTCGCGCTGCGCCTCGTAGTTGAGTTCGCTCACGCGCTTGCCGCGGGCGGCGACCCAGGCGCCGAACCAGATCGTGAGCTCACGCCCGATCACGAACGCCGCGATCGCCAGTGGCACGAGCAGCTGACCCTTGACGAGCTCCTGCGCCTCGGCGCTGGTCAGCGCCCAGAACGGCGCCTGGAACAGCGCGCCGAGCAGGTGTCCGCCGTACGACGCGACGCCGACGAGCAGCCCGAAGACGACCCACAGGCCCCAGCGGCCGCGGTTGACGATCGCGCCGAGCAGCCAGAACGCGAGGAAGAACACGGCCACGGGAACCCACAGCGACCACGTGAAGAGGCCCTCGCTGGCCTTCTCGCCGACGTTGTCCGCAGTCACCGAGCCCTCGACGAACCCGATCGCGAGGTGCACGCCGAGGTAGAGCGCCCCGAAGCACAGCGCGGCGAGCAGCCCGATCGCGGCGGCGGCGCCGCGGTTGCCGCGCGGACGCGGCGGCTCGGGGGCCTGCACGAAGATCGGCTGCGCCACGTGCGGCGCGACGGGCGCGACGGGCGC
>JASGDZ010000193.1:0-6431 GCA_047606835.1 Microbacterium sp.
CATCCAACGAAGCTACGCGAGCGGATGGGTTCGACGCGGAATGGATGGACTCGCCGGACGCGCGCGCGGCGGGCATCGCTGGAGCTCAGGGAGCCCACAGAGCCAGGAGCCCGCGGAGCACGGGAACGTAGGCTGAAGGGATGCACCCCCGAGCGCTGCGGATTGCGGGCCCCGCGATCCTCGTCGCCAGCGCGCTGATCGTGCTGGTCGGCGGGCTCGCGTTCGGCGGCGGCGCGGCGCCGCTCGCGGTGCGCGACCCCGGTGCGGTCGTGCGGTGGGGGCTCCCGGTCGCGCAGCTGCTCGTGAACCTGGGCGCGGCGGGCATGGCGGGCTCGCTCGTGCTGGCGCTTTTCGCGCTGAAGGCCGGCACGCGGCCGTTCGACGCGGCGCTCGATGCGGCATCCGTCTCTGCCGCCGTCTTCACGGTCGCGGCGGGGGCCACCGGGTTTCTCACGTTCCTCGACGTCTTCGACCCGCAGCTCGACGCGGGTCCCGCGTTCGGCGCGCAGCTCGGACGGTTCGTCACCGAGCTGGAGTTCGGCCGAACGTGGCTCATCACCGCCGTCGCCGGCGCGGTGCTGACGGTGCTGACGTTCGCGGTGCGCGCCTGGACGCCGGTGCTGATCGTCGCGGCACTCGCGATAGCGAGCCTCGTGCCGATGGCGACGCAGGGTCACAGCGGCGAGCTGGCCACGCACGACGCCGCCGTGATGTCGCTCGTGCTGCACACGATCGGCGCGGCGGTGTGGGTCGGCGGCCTGCTGCTCCTCGTCGTGGTGCGACCGCTCGTGGACCGGCCGACCCTCACGGTCGTGCTCAGGCGCTACTCGACGATCGCGCTCTTCGCGTTCGTCGTGGTCGCGGTGTCGGGGCTCTCCCGAGCGGTCATCGGCCTGCAGACGTGGTCGGCGCTGCTGTCGCCATACGGCGCGCTCATCGGCGTCAAGGTCGCAGCTCTCGTCGCCATCGGAGCCCTCGGCGCGTGGTACCGCCGCCGGCTGATCGGTCGCAGCGGCGAGGATGCCCCGGCCCGCCGCTTCTGGACGCTCATCGCGCTGGAGCTCGCCCTCATGGGCGCGGCGAGCGGCGCTGCCGTCGCGCTGTCGCGCACGGAGCCGCCGGTCGCCGAGAGCGCGCCCGCCGACAAGACCCCCGCCGAGGTGCTCACCGGCGCACCCCTTCCCGCCGAGCTCACGCCCGAGCGCTGGATCACCGCGTGGAACATCGACCTGTTGTGGCTGCTGCTCGCCGCGCTCGCCGTGTTCTTCTACCTGGTGGGCGTCTGGCGGCTGCGCCGCCGCGGCGACGCGTGGCCGGTCTACCGCACGGTGCTGTGGGTGTGCGGGATGCTTCTTTTGGTGTGGGTCACGTGCGGCCCCGTGAACGTCTACCAGGACTATCTGTTCAGCGTGCACATGGTGGGCCACATGCTGCTGACGATGGCGATCCCGGTGCTGCTGGTCCCCGGGGCCCCCGTCACGCTGGCGGCCCGCGCCATCCACCGTCGGGACGACGGCACCCGCGGCGGACGCGAGTGGATCCTGTGGGCCGTGCACACCCCGGTCGCGCGTGTCGTGACGAACCCGTGGGTCGCGGCGGGCCTGTTCATCGGTTCTCTCTGGATGTTCTACTTCACCGACCTGTTCCGCTGGTCGCTGTACGACCATCTCGGGCACGAGTGGATGACGGTGCACTTCCTCGTCACCGGCTATCTCTTCGTGCAGTCGCTCATCGGCATCGACCCGGTGCCGCACCGCCTGCCGCATCCGGGCCGGCTCGTGCTGCTCATCGCCGTGATGGCGATGCACGCGTTCTTCGGCATCGCCGTCATGATGCAGTCGGGGCTCATGGTCGCAGAGTGGTTCGGGTCGATGGGCCGCACGTGGGGCCCGTCCCCGCTGCAGGATCAGTACACCGGCGGCGGCATCGCGTGGTCGGTGGGCGAGCTGCCCACGCTCGCCCTCGCGATCACGGTGGCGATGCAGTGGAGCCGCAGCGACGAGCGCATGCAGCGGCGCCGCGACCGGCACGCCGACCGCACCGGGGATGCCGAGCTCGCCGAGTACAACGCGCACCTCGCCGAGCTCGCCGCGCGCGATGCGCGCCGCCGCGACTGACACCCGCCCCCGTCCCTGTTCCCCTCCCGCCGAGTCCACCCGCCCCCGTCCCTGTTCCTCTCCCGCCGAGTCCATCCATTCCGCGCCGAGTCCAGGCATCCACCTTCACTCCGTGGATGGGTTCGGCGTCGGAAGGATGGACTCGGCGGCCGGGCGAATCGGCGACTAAGTGACCGGGTGACCGGGCGGCCGGGGGACCAGGCGACCGGGCGGCGCGGAGGAACAGCCCCGCGCAGGGCCAGGCGGCCCGGCGGGTCAGTCGCCCGTGCTGATCTGGATCGAGACGGTGCCGTCGGGCAGCACCGTGATCTGGCCGGTGATCACGAACGGCACGTCCTCCTCGACGTGCTGCACGGAGCCGTCGAAGAGCGACACGACGTCGACCTCGATGTGGGCGCGCGCCTTCGCCCCCGGGATCTTCCAGTCCGCTCCGTCGGGCTCGACGGTGATCGTCGGGCCCTTCGCGATGCTCCACGTCGGCACGCCGTCGATGCGGTCGGACACGTAGAAGCCGAACGGGCATCCCGTGGGCTGCAGCACCTGCTGCGTGGCGCAGTCGGCGAGGAAGTCGTCGACGCGTTCCTGCACGACGGAGATGAACTCCTCGGTGGGCTCGGCCTGGAGGTCGACGGGGACGTTCGCCAAGGGCTCGTCGGCCAGCACGTCGACTCCGGCGGCCGCGGAGATCGTGGTGTCGACGGCGACCCGGTACGCGCCGGGCGCGAAGACGAGCATCGACAACGGGTCGAGCGCCGCGGCATCCACTCCGTCCGGCGAGACCTGACGTTTGTCGACCTCGAAGCCGTTGACGGAGAACTGCATCGATCCCCGCACGGTGAGGGTGAGCACCGTGAGCGGGCTGTGCGCGAAGCGCCACACCGGCGCGACGCCGATCCAGCCGTTGCGCTCGACCTCGAACGTCGTGGTTCCGGAGTGCCCGGCCGCCGTGTAGGAGACCTCCACGCGCGTGACGCCTGCGTCTGTGCGCTCCGACACGGCCTCGACGTCGGTGAGCGGCGCGAGCGCGGCCTGCCGCAGCAGCGCATCGGACGACGACTGCGGAAGACCCGCGGCCTCCAGCTCGGCCGAGTCGATCGCCACGCCCGGCATGGCGAGGGCGTCGGCCGCGCGGCCCTCGCTCAGCAGCGCGAGATAGCGCTCCACGAACGCGGTCGGGCTGTAGAACTGCTGGTACAGCGCCGCGCCGCCCGCGGCGATGGCCGCCACGAGCAGCACGCCGACGACGGCGAGCAGGCCGAGGTCGCGCCTCAGTCGGGAGCGGCGCAGGTCGGATGCCGGCGGCACGGGCGCAGCCGGCATCGTCGGCGCGTGCGCCGGTGTCGCGCCCGCCGCCACCTGATCCACGGGTCCAGTCTAGGAAGACGGGCGCGGCAGTCACCGCTCGTTACCATGGATCGGGTGACCGCGCCGCGCCTCTCGTCCGAGCAGGAGGCGCTGTTCCGGCTCATCGAGGACACCCGCGAGCACGTGTTCGTCACGGGTCGCGCCGGCACCGGCAAGTCGACGCTGCTGCAGCACCTGGCCTGGCACACGGCGAAGCAGCTCGCCGTGTGCGCGCCCACCGGCGTCGCCGCGCTCAATGTCGAGGGGCAGACGATCCATTCGCTGTTCCGGCTGCCCATCGGCCTTCTCGGAGGGACCGACCACCCGCAGCCGGATGCCACGCGCAAGCTGCTGAACGCGATCGACACGCTCGTCATCGACGAGGTGTCGATGGTCAACGCCGACCTCATGGACGCGATCGACCGGGCCCTGCGCCAGGCGCGCGGCCGCCGCGGCGAGCCGTTCGGCGGCGTGCAGCTCGTGATGTTCGGCGACCCCTACCAGCTCGCGCCCGTGCCGCCCCGCGGCGACGAGGCGCGCTACGTGCGCGACCACTACCGCTCGTTCTGGTTCTTCGACGCGCACGTGTGGACGGGCGCTCCCGCCGGCGACGGGCTGCTGGATGTCGGGACGCACGGCGCCGACCTGCACGTGCGCGAGCTGCGCGACATCCATCGCCAGTCGGATCCCGCGTTCAAGGCGATGCTCAACGCGGTGCGGCACGGACGGGTCACCGCCGACATCGCGCGGATCCTCAACGACACCGGCGCGCGACGGCCGCCCGAGCCCGAGGCGGGCGAGCCGCCGATCATCACGCTCGCGACCCGCAACGACATCGTCACAGGCATCAACCGGCGCCACCTCGACGCGCTGCCGGGCCGCGCGCAGACCGCCGTCGCGGAGGTCAGCGGCGACTTCGGCCGCGGCGACGTGTACCCTGCCGACGTCGAGCTGCAGCTCAAGGTCGGCGCGCAGGTGATGTTCCTGCGCAACGACACCGGCTCGTACGGCGAGCCTCCGCGGTGGGTGAACGGGTCGATCGGCACCGTCACCGGCATCGCGGGCGGCACGGTGCGCGTCGAGCTCGACGGCGAGGAGCACGACGTCGAGCCCGCGGTGTGGGAGCGGTTCCGCTACTCCTACGACCCCGGGTCGAAATCGCTGTCGCGCGACGTCGTGGCCGAGTTCACCCAGTTCCCGCTGCGGCTCGCGTGGGCCGTCACGATCCACAAGTCGCAGGGCAAGACGTACGACCGCGCGATCGTCGACCTCGGCTCGGGAGCGTTCGCCCCCGGTCAGACCTACGTCGCGCTGTCGCGGCTGACGGCGCTGGAGGGGCTGTACCTGACGCGGCCGCTGCGCCCGTCGGACATCCGCGTGGATCCGGATGTCGAGAGGTTCATGACCGGCCCCGGTCGTTGAGCGGGCCGTGGGCGAGACGCTCCGTGCGGGGGCGCCGCATCGGCTCGGGGCGTTTCGTCTCAGTCGCCTGCGGCGCCTTCGCTCAACGAACGGAGGCTCGGTCGCCTGCGGCGCCTTCGCTCAACGGCCGGAGGGTCGGTCGCCTGCGGCGCCTTCGCTCAACGGCCGGAGGGTCGGTCGCCTGCGGCGCCTTCGCTCAACGACCGGAGGGTCAGTCGCCTGCGGCGTCTTCGCTCAACGGCCGGAGGGTCAGGCCACCGCGGCGCCTCTGGCGCGGGCGAGGTCCTCGAAGAGCTCGGTGTTGAAGCGGTAGGCGAGCAGCACCTCGTCGATGATGCGCTCCTTCTCGGCGTCGTCCCACGGGGCGGCGTCGAGCTGGGCGCGATACACGTCCTTGAACGCGGCCGGGTCGGCGATGTCGCCGAAGAGGTAGAAGCCGATGCCGTTCGTCTCGAAGCCGAACCGGCGCGCCATGAGCCTGCCGATGAACAGGCCCCCCGACAGGTCGCCGAGGTAGCGCGTGTAGTGGTGCGCGACGAAGCCGCCCGGCCACGTCGCGCCGACACGCCTGATCCGATCGACGTAGCGTCGCGTCGTCGGCAGCGGCGAGATCCGGTCGCGCCAGTCGGGCCCCACCAGGAACTCGAGGTCGGCCTCGAGCGCGGGCAGGCGTGTGAGCTTGTCGGAGATGAAGGTCGCAGCGACACGGTCGCGCCGCATCCGCTCGGCGGCGCCCTCCAGCGCCTCGTAGATGAAGTAGTGCTGCGCGACGAGCGCGCTGTAGTCGTCGCGGGTGCCCGCGCCCCCCAGCAGGTCGGCCATGAACCCGGCGCTCTCGCTGCCGGAGTGGGCGCCGGAGGAGCGCTCACGGAGCGCGGCGGAGAAGGGGATGGGGTCGCTCATGCGGCCCATCATACCTTCAGGTAAGCAGAACCTTACCTATGAGTTTCGTTCGGGTCTGATCCCGGCGATCAGGCGTGCGGCCGCGGCTCCACGCCCAGCCGCGCGCACGCGGCGTCGTACAGCGCGACGATCTCCCGCCGCACCTCGGGGCGCTCGCTGATCGGGCCGCCCGGCCACGCGACGCGCAGCGGCGTGGCCGCGCCATCCGCCGTCGTCACGCACCAGTCGCCGCCCGCACCGTCGAACCCGGCCATCGAGGCGCAGACCACGTTCTCCCCGTCCGGCCCGAACGCGCGGGCGATGAGGGCGTTGTCGTCGCGGTGGTCGTCGTTCATGTGTCGGAGGACGGCGGAGACGGTGGCGGGGTCGAACGTGTGCGGCATCCCCTCACCGTATCCGGGGCTGGGAATCGCCCGTGTCGTTCCGCTCCGCCCGGCGTTGCCGTGCACCTCGTCTACACTCGATGGAGATCATCGGGGGTGACATGCGGGCCGGTACACGCCGTCGGGCGATCGCGATGCTCGGCGCCCTCGCGCTCGCGGTCGGGCTGAGCGCGTGCGCCCCCGACGTCGTCGTCGAGATCGACGTCCCGGCTCAGGCCGACGCGCAGCTGGCCGACGACACCCTCGCGCAGCTGCAGACCGC
>JASGDZ010000194.1:0-9485 GCA_047606835.1 Microbacterium sp.
ACCCGCGCGCTAACCCGCCCGAAGATCCTCGACCGGCACCCCGCCACCTGGATCAACCAGCCACCAGCGGACGAACTCCAACTCGCCGCCTAACACCCACCGGCCTCATCCACCTTGACAAATTCCGCCCTCGGCCGCAATGTGAGACCGGCAGAGTTGCACGCGCTGTTCTCGGAGGAGAAGCCCGGAACCATCAATGCCTATCTCAAGCGCCTGGCAGACGACTTCCAGATCGGTCGCAACACTCACGGCGAGTACATGCCACTCAAAGACGCGACACCGTTCTCGGAGGGCGGATAGAGCTACATCCCTTGAATATCAACGAGCTGTAATTATCGTCAACTGAATGGACCGGTTCCGCGGATGGTGCCTATGAGTCCACGGACTATAAGTACCATTGGCGCATGTCTGCGCTTGCTGCCCTTGTGGAGTTCTGGGACCGAGAGATCGAACGATGGGTTGGCGGTGACCACGCTGTCCCTCCACGCCTCCAGCGGTGGTTCGAGTCCTACAGCGGCAAGGGACGCGGCGAGGTGCGACTCGACGTCTTCCCCGAGCCATACACCGGACGGCTGGTCGACAACCACGCGCCAGTCGTCATGCTCGGCCTGAATCCCGGCGACGCCGTTCCTGGCTTCCAAGCGCCCGGTGGCGTGTTCTTCAAGCAGTTGCAGACCATGCGCTACAGCGAGTGGGCAGCCAGCGTCCCGTATGCCAGCAAGGAGTGGAGCTACAACCGCTTCTATCAGAACCGGTTCGCGTTCGCTCGACGCCTGCTCAACGATCCGCACTGGCCTGCTTCGGACGGCGTGTTCTTTGAGCTCTACCCGTACCACTCGACCGGCGTCACTGCCGCGATGAGTCCTCCCGGCGACGTGCTGCGCGAGTTCGTGCTCGACCCCATCGGGGAGCTTGACACCCAGCAGGTGTTCGCGTTCGGCAAGCCCTGGTTCTCCGTGCCCGCGCGCATCGGCCTGCCAGCTGGCCGCGAGCTATCCGTGCCGTGGGCGACGCCGAGCCGGGAAGCGCGCGTCTATCCCTTGCCCAGCGGTCAGGATCTCATCGTCATGGCACAGAACGGTTACGCGGGACCTCCCGGTGCCGCCGACACGGCTGCTCTAGCCAAGACCCTCGGTCTGCGCTGACTCGAAGTCGCTCAGCGTCAACGAGACAACGGCCCACAATTCCCCCGATTGATCGACCGCCCAGAATCGCAGGTAGTCCGTCAGCGCCACTCGATATGGATGCGCGCGTCCATTGCTTTCTGCCGCAACTCCACAACGCGCTTCTCGTACTGCTCACGAGTCTCGCCCTTCCGGGAGAGGGTCATCGACGGCATGCCCGAGGGCCATTGGTTCACGACGATCCTCTCGATGAGCGCGCGCAGAAGGTTGCGGCGTTGGAGAGGTGCCATGTCGCGCCAGACGATCCTCTCCCCCGGCTTGACCGGCAGGGCCGCAAGGTTCGGCACGTCCAGGAGACGAGACTCCCGGCCTTCGGCGTCTGCGATCGCTGCGTCGAGGTCTTTCACCCGTGCCGCGGCCTCACTCGGTGTGTACGCGCCCGCCTCTCCCATCTCCTGCACACGAGCACGACGCTCCTTGAGCGCGCGAATCTCCACGGCCACTTCCTTGATGCGAGGATCGACGATGCTCTTCTGCTTCGATGTGATGCGCTTGTTCCACTCGTCTCGGTTGGACAGCGCCGCGATGACCTTCTCCCAGACGTATTCCTCAAGTTGGTCATGGTCGACGGACACCCTGCCCGTGTCATGCAACTGAGTGACCGTCTGGCCCTTCACAACGATGGTCTTCTCGACGGCAGGGTGGTTCACGGGATCCTTGCCGTTGTTCAGCCACGAGCACTTGAGCTTGACGAGCTTCGATCCGTTTGGTTGGTTTCTCGCGCTCGACGTGAGAGCGCCACCGCAACGACCACAGACCGCGAGTCCGCCACCGAGAACGTACTTCCCACCCTTGACGCCGGGAGAGTGCACGATCTTCCGCGCGGGGTCCTTGAGGATGCGCTGTAGGAGGTCGAACGTTTCCGGATCGGTGATCGGCTGCCACGCCTCGACGCCCGCCTTGTTCTCGCCAATCAGCGCGCGGTTCATCATCAGGGCGCGGAGGTTCGCGTGGCGCCAATGCTTGCCCTTGCGCGTTGTGCGCTTGGGTCCGGTGTTCCAGTCCTTGACGATGCTGTAGAGAGGTTCCCGGCGAATCGTCAGACGCTCGATTGCTTCGCGAACGACCGCGGCCTCAGCGTCATCGATGACCAGGACGGACTTGTGGCCGATCCTCTCCTGGTCGGTGTCTTCATCGACGTAGGTGCACTCGATGACCTCACGACGGTAGCCGTACGGCGCGATCCCACCATGCCAGTCGCCGCGCCTCGCGCAATCGTCCGACGCTGCCTTCACACGCTCGCTGATCTCGTCCGATTCCTCTGCGTCTGATGCCGCTCGACGGCGCGCGTCGCCACGCCCCTGTGCTGTTGAGAGATCATAGTGACCGGCGCTGACGTTGACCGCGTGTACGACGAGTCTGCGTTCATCGAAGAGGTCGATCCAGTCTTCAAACTCGCGAGGGCGTCGCGTGAGTCGCGAACTCGAGTACGAGAGCACCTTCGAGTACTGGCCGTCCCACGCGCCCTTGAGGAGAGCCTTGTAGCCAGGCCGCGGCTTGCGCGATCTGCGCGATGCGCTGATGTCGTTGTCCGAGAACACCGCGACGACATTGAATCCGAGCTTGTCCGCGAGCTCTCGGCAGAGAGCCTCCTGACGCTTGACGCCAACAGCGCGACCTTCCTTGTCCTTGGAGATGCGCGTGTAAATGGCTGCACTTGGTTGTCCCACAGTCAATTGTATCAATAGGCAATATTCGGAACTATCGACAACTCGCTGGAGTACTGCCCGACGTGCCAGACCGGCGGGAGGATCCTGGCGGACCGCCGGCTGTCACGGCTGCTGAAATGAGCCGAGCCGGGTCGATGCAGCGATGCGTCCTCGCTCAACGACCGGAGGTGTCCATGAGCACGCGGGCGTCGTCGTCGACCCAGTCGAGCGACTTCGACACCGCCTTCTGCCACTGCCGGTAGCGGAGCTCGCGCTCGTCGACCGGCATCCGCGGCTCGAACCGGCGGTCCTCGCGCCAGTGCGAGCGCAGCTCGTCGAGTCCGCTCCACAGCCCGGTCGCGAGCCCCGCGGCGTATGCGGCGCCGAGCGCCGTGGTCTCCACGACCTCCGGCCGCACCACGGGCAGCCCGAGGATGTCGGCCTGGAACTGCATGAGCAGCTCGTCGCGCGTCATCCCGCCGTCGACGCGCAGCTCCCGGATCTCCCGACCGGTGTCGGCGACGACGGCGGCGATGACGTCTCGGCTCTGGAACGCGGTCGACTCCAGCGCGGCGCGCGCGATGTGCGCGCGGTTGACGTAACGGGTCATGCCCACGAGCGCGCCGCGCGCGTCGGGCCTCCAGTACGGCGCGAACAGGCCGGAGAAGGCCGGCACGAAGTAGGCGCCGCCGTTGTCGGGCACGGAGGCGGCGAGCGTCTCGACATCCTCCGACCGCTCGATGATGCCGAGGTTGTCGCGCAGCCACTGCACGAGCGACCCGGTGACCGCGATCGACCCCTCCAGCGCGTAGCGGGCGGGCTCGCCGCCGAGCCGATACGCGACGGTCGTGATGAGGCCGTGCTGCGAGCGCACGATCTCCTCTCCGGTGTTCACCAGCAGGAAGTTCCCTGTCCCGTAGGTGTTCTTCGACTCGCCCGCCCGGAACGCCGCCTGGCCGAAGGTCGCCGCCTGCTGGTCGCCGAGGATCCCCGCGACGGGCACGCCCTCTGCGACTCCGGGAAGGCGCACCTCGCCGAGGATCTCCGACGACGACCGGATGCCGGGCAGCATCGCCCGCGGGATGCCCCACACCTCCAGCAGCTCGTCCGACCAGTCGAGGGTGCGCAGATCCATGAGCAGCGTGCGGCTCGCGTTCGTGACATCCGTCACGTGGATGCCGCCGCGGACGCCGCCGGTCAGGTTCCACACGAGCCACGTGTCGGGGGTGCCGAAGAGCAGCTCGCCGCGCTCGGCGGCATCCCTCGCACCGGCGACGCGGTCGAGGATCCAGGCGATCTTCGACGCCGAGAAGTAGGTCGCCAGCGGCAGCCCGGTGCGTTCGGCGAACCGGTCGACGCCGCCGTCGGCAACGAGCGCGTCGATGCGCGGCTGCGTGCGGGTGTCCTGCCAGACGAGGGCGTTGTGCACCGGGCGCCCCGTGCGGCGGTCCCACACGATGGCCGTCTCACGCTGGTTCGTGACGCCGATGCCTGCGATGTCGGATGCCGCGAGCCCGGCGCGCGACAGCGCCGATGACAGCACCCACTCGCTGTTGGTCCAGATCTCGACCGGGTCGTGCTCCACCCACCCGGCGCGCGGGAGGATCTGCTCGTGCTCGCGCTGCGCCGTGCTCACGATCGCGCCCTCCGCGTCGAACACGATCGCCCGCGTCGACGTGGTGCCCTGGTCGAGCGCCAGCACGTGTTCGGTCATGGGGCCTCCTCGCACCGGATGGACAGTCGTACCGCAAGGCTAGCGAGCGACCGTCGCGCGCGGCCGCCGTCCAGCCGGATCTGATTATCAGATACCATCTGATCCATGCGCACCATCTCGGCCACCGAGGCGTCGCGTCGGTTCTCCGATCTGCCGGGCGTCGACGCCTTCAGCCCCGCGTAGACAGGGTCCGCGAGAGAGCTCAGCCGCGCACCGGGTGCACCCACGAGGGGTCGGCGGCATGCACGCGCGCGAGCGCGCGGTCGACCTCGACGCGGCGGTCTTCGGCATCCCACCCCATGACGTCGGCGATCGCGTCGGCGACCTCGGCCGCCACGTCGAAGGTCGCGGCGCCGGTGAAGGCGAGCGACGTGCGGCGCAGGAGCGCGTCGTCGAGGTGGCGCACGTGCTCGGTGCGGGCGAGGTGGCGAAGCTCCGCGGTGCTGTACCGGGGAGCGGATGCCAGCGGCTCGTCGTGCGGGTCTGCCTCGATCGCCGCGATCACGTCCTCGGCGACCGTGCCGTAGCGGTCCAGCAGCGCCGCCGCGCGATCGCGCCCCACGATCCGGCCGTGCGCGTCGAGCCACCTCTGCCGCGCACGCTCGGTGGTCGGGTACGCACAGCCACCCCCGATCGGCACACCCTTCGTCGTGCGGCGACGCGGGTGCGCGAGGGCTTCCAGCACGCGGTCCGCGAGATGCTCGGCTGAGGCGCGGAACGTCGTCCACTTGCCGCCGACGAGGCTCAGCACCTGCGGCGCGGCGGCGCCTCCCGACGCCAGGCGCTGCGACTCGACGCGGTAGTCGCGCGACACGAAGCCGGGCGCGAGGTCGCCGTGACCCGGTAGCGGGCGCACGCCGGCGAAGCGGTACACGACGTGCGAGCGGTCGACCGCGATCTCCGGGAAGACGTGCCCGATGAGCTCGAAGAAGTAGTCGACCTCCGCCTCGGTGCACACGATGGGCTCGTCGAGGTCGTGCTCGAGGTCGGTCGTGCCGACGAGCACGCGGCCCTTCAGCGGGTAGATGAGCACGATGCGCCCGTCCTTGTGCTCGAAGAACAGCTCCCGGCCGCCGGTGGCCTCCCACAGCCCGGCGTGGTCGAGCACGATGTGCGAGCCCTTCGTGCCGCCCATGTACGCGGTCGGGTCGCCGAGGGCGAGGTTCGTGAGGTCGGTCCACGGCCCGCTCGCGTTGACGACGACGGATGCCGCGAACGCGACCTCCTCGCCCGAGTCGGCGTCGCGCAGCAGCACGCGCGCGCCCTCGGCCCCCACGGCCGCCGTGTAGTTCGCGGCGCGCGAGCGCTCGCCGCCTGCGGCGAGGCCGTCGCGGAGCACGTCGAGGGCGAGGCGCTCCGGATCGTGCAGCGAGGCATCCCAGTAGGTCGCCGTGTACCGCACGCCGGGGTTCAGGCGGGGCAGGTCCTCCAGCGAGCGCCGTCTGCCGCGGAACTCGTGCCGGGGCACGGCTCCCCCGCCGAACAGTCCGCCGCCGCGCGAGAACGAGTCGTAGATGACGAGCCCGATCTTGATGAGCGCGGCGCCGCGCTCGCGATGCCGGCCCGCGCCGTGGCGCAGGAACCGCATCGGCGCCGTGAGCACCCCGGAGAGGGTGGAGAAGATCGGGATCGTGGTCTGCAGCGGGCGCACGTAGTGCGGGGCGGTCTTCAGCAGCCCGTTGCGCTCGGTGACGGCCTCGTGCACGAGGCGGAACTCGCCGTTCTCCAGATAGCGGATGCCGCCGTGGATCATGTGGCTCGACGCCGCCGATGCGCCGGAGACGAAGTCGCCGCGCTCGACGAGCGCGACATCCACCCCCTGCATCGCGAGATCGAGCAACGTCGCGAGCCCGTTGATGCCCCCGCCGATGATCAGCACGTCGGCGTACGGCCGCTTCGCGAGCGCGTCGAAGCCCCGTCTTCCGGTCTGTGCGGACATGTCCTCCCCCTCTTCCCCGCCTCCAGCGTACGTCCGCGAAGCGACCGCGCGCGCTCTTCAGGGCAGACGCATCGAAGCCCGGGGGGCGGAGGGTCAGCGCGAGCCGCAGGGATGTGGGCGCAGGGCCGCGATCGTGGCGGCCAGACCCAGAGGTCGGACGAGACGACCGGGAACGCCGTCTCAACGTCTGCTGACGGTAGTCCAGAACCCCTGCTGATCGTAGCCTAGACAATCTGCTGATGGTAGCTTAGGGACATGGCCGCCTACCTCCCGCGCGCGATCGACGACCAGCTCGACGTCGCTCTCGCGGAGCTGCCGGCAGTGGCGATCAGCGGCCCCAAGGCGGTCGGAAAGACGGCGAGCGCGCAGCGCGTCGCGAAGACGGTCTTGCGGCTCGACGACGCTCCGCAACGCGAGATCTTCGATGCGGAGCCGAGCCGCATGCGCACCGCGTCGCGCCCGGTGCTGCTCGACGAATGGCAGCGCGCACCGCGCGCGTGGGACGACGTGCGGCGCTGGGTGGACGACGGCGCGCCGAGCGGCAGCGTCATCCTCACCGGCAGCGCCGTCCCGCGCGGTGCGACGATCCACTCGGGCGCAGGCCGCATCGCGACCCTTCGCATGCGACCGATGTCGCTCGCCGAGCGCGCACTCGTCGCCCCCACCGTGTCCCTGGGGTCGCTGCTGGACGGTGACGCACACATCGAAGGAGAGAGCCCCGTCACTCTGCGCGACTATGTCGATGAGATCATCGGTTCGGGGTTCCCCGGCATCCGTCGTCTCAGCCCGCGGGGTCGCGCTGTGCAGCTCGACTCCTACCTCGACAACGTCGTACAGCGGGAGTTCGCCGACCAGGGGCGTGCCGTGCGCGCCCCCGAGACCCTTCGACGCTGGCTGCGCGCCTACGCCGCCGCGACCAGCACGACGACAAGCTACGCGAAGATCCTCGACGCCGCGACACCCGGCGAGACGGACAAGCCCGCCAAGACGACCACCATCGCCTATCGCGATGTGCTGCAGAGTCTGTGGCTTCTCGACCCCGTCGAACCGTGGGCACCCGGGGCCATCGACCTCGGACGACTGGGGCAGAGCCCGGTGCACGCTCTCGCCGACCCCGCACTGGCATGTCGACTGCTGGGAGTCGACACCGACGATCTCCTGGACGGCGCGCCCGAGGCAGACCTGATCTTCGCGCGCGTCGGAGCCCGTCATGGGACAGTCCTCGGCCGGATGTTCGAGGCGCTGATCGGTCTGAGCGTGCAGACGTATGCCGTGCACGCTGGAGCGCGAGTGGGCCACTTCCGCACACGCAACGGCGATCATGAGGTCGATCTCGTCGTGCATCGCGCGCGCCGCACGGTTGCGCTCGAGGTGAAGCTGACGCCGTCCGTCTCCGACGAGGATGTCCGTCACCTGCGCTGGCTCCGCGACCGCATGGGCACAGAACTCACGGACGCCGCCGTGATCACGACAGGTCCGCTCGCCTACCGGCGCCGCGATGGCATCGCCGTGATCCCGGCCGCGCTGCTGGGCTGGTGATCGCCCGTCACACGATGCCACGGGGAATGAAACGGGAGGCGGCGCGTTGGATAGGATCAGAAGCAGAACGTGCTCCGGGGTCGGTGGGAATCCGAACCGGCGGTGACAGTCCGCGAGCCCGACGCCGCGAAGGTCGAGGGTTGATCCGGTGGAAATCCGGGACCGACGGTGATGCGCTACCAGCGCTAGTCCGGATGGGAGGCAGCACGGATGTCGCGCGCAGCCGCGGCGTCCCGGCACGCCAGCCCCGGAGCCCGCAGGGACAGGGACGACATGGCGCACCGCGACACCGAGCAGGCGGCGATGGGCCGTGCGCTCGAGCTCGCGCTGCGCGGCCCGCGCGGCGTGAACCCGCAGGTGGGCGCCGTCATCCTCTCCCCCGACGGAACCGTGCTCGCCGAGGGCTGGCACCGCGGCGCCGGATCGGCCCACGCCGAGGTCGACGCGCTGTCGAAGCTGGCACCGGGCGCGGCGCGCGGCGCGACCGCCGTGGTGACCCTCGAGCCCTGCGACCACACCGGCCGCACGGGCCCCTGCACCGAAGCGCTCCTTGACGCCGGCGTCGGCCGCGTCGTGTACGCGGTCGACGATCCCGGCGCGCAGTCGGGCGGGGGTGCGCAGCGCCTGCGCGCCGCAGGCGTCGACGTCGAGGCCGGAGTGCGCGCCGAGGCGGGCCGCGCACTGCTCGACTCGTGGCTCACCGTGCAGCGGCTCGGCCGCCCGCACGTGACCGTGAAGTGGGCGCAGAGCCTCGACGGCCGCGCCGCGGCCGCCGACGGGACGAGCCAGTGGATCACCGGTCCCGCGGCGCGTCAGGACGTGCACCGCCGGCGCAGCGAGGCCGACGCGATCGTCGTGGGCACCGGCACGCTGCTCGCCGACGACCCCGCGCTCACCGCCCGCCGCGCCGACGGCTCGCTCCACGAGCACCAGCCGCGGCCCGTGGTGCTGGGGAGGCGCGCGGTGCCCGACGACGCGGCGGCGCGGCGACATCCCCTGCCCCTCCTGCACCGCGACGGCCACGACCTCGGCGCCGTGCTCGCACAGCTGCGCGACCTCGGCGTGCACCGCGTCTTCGTCGAGGGCGGGCCGACGATCGCGAGCGCGTTCGTGAGCGCCGGGCTCGCCGACGAGGTGCTCGCCTACATCGCCCCGGTGCTGCTCGGCGGCGACCGGCTCGCGCTCGGCGACATCGGGATCGACACGATCGGCGAGGCGGTGCGGCTCGAGCTCGTGTCGGTGGAGCGGCTCGGCGACGACCTGCTGGCGGTGGGGGTGCCGCGTGTGGACGGGTCGGGGGATCTCGATACACCCGCGCTGCGCGCGGGCACTCGATCACCGGACACCACACCCGCGCTGCGCGCGGGCACTCGATCACCGGACAGCACACCCGCGCTACGCGCGGGCACTCGATCACCGGACAGCACACCCGCGCTGCGCGCGGGCACTCGATCACCGGA
>JASGDZ010000195.1:0-3144 GCA_047606835.1 Microbacterium sp.
ATCCGCCGTGCACGCCGAGGCCGTGCTCGTCGGGGGTGCCGTCCGCGCCGGTGCCGGCGGGGGCGCGACCGGCCGGCATGAAGAACGTGCGCAGCCCGAACCGGCGGCGCAGCTCGCGGTTCGCCCAGCCCAGCAGCATGACGTTGCCGCCGTGGCCGTTGACGAACACCACGGTGCGCACGGGGGTCATCGCGATCGAGCGGCCGATGTCGATCAGCTGGTCGAGCACCGTCGTGCCCTCCAGCCAGATCGTGCCCGGCGCCCAGTGGTGCTCGTCGGACTTCGCGTAGCTGATCGTCGGCAGCAGCCACGCGTCGATGCCGTTCGCGACGGCGCGCTCGACGGCGGCGGCGGCGACCGCCTCGGCGATGAGGGCGTCGGTGCGCAGCGGCAGGTGCGGACCGTGGTGCTCGATCGCGCCGATGGGCACGACGGCGATCGAGCGCTCGTTCGTGACCGCCACGAGCGAGGGGCCCGACAGATCCGCCCAGTTGCGGGTGGCGGGCAGGAACGGGGCGGCGGATGCCTCGGGCGCGGTGGACGGCTCGGATGCCTCGGATGCCGGCGCGCTCATCTCACGGCTCCCTTCGTCGGTCCCTGGTACCCGGGATTGAGCTTGCCAGGGTTCAGCAGCCCGTGCGGGTCGGTGGTCTTGGCGAGCTCCACCGTCTCGGCGAGCCGGAAGTCGACGTTCCACTGGTGCGGGTTGTGCACGCCGACGCCGAGGGCCTCGAGCGCCGCGATGCCGGCGGTGACCTGCTCGGGGCTCTCGTAGACGCCCGCAAGCATCCCGATGGGGGCGGCGCCGGTGGCCTCGATGTGCAGGTGCGCGCCCGGGTAGACCGCGATCACCTCGTCGTGACGGTCGATGAGCGCGTCGCCGCCGACCTCGACGTGGAAGTAGACCCCGGGCTCCGACTTCTGCAGCCACTCGATGGGGTGGTTGTAGCTGAGCACGGAGATCGCGCTGGAGGTCTGCGGGCCCTCGCGCACGTCTTCGATGCGTCCGCCCGCCGCCGCGATGATGCCCGTCGCGGTCTTCACGAGCGACTCGTCGACGATCATCCGCAGCGAGCTGCGACCCTCGGGGAAGGCGGGGTCGGGGGGCAGCTGCGCCGTCACGTGCGGGTCGTCGGCCGAGACCAGGCGCGGGGGCGGCTGCAGGTGCCCGAGCTCGCGCAGCACCGACATCGACCCGGCGAAGTCGGGGAACGACGCGTACAGGCCGCGCCACGGCGCGAGCGGCTCGAGCCGCACGGTGGCGCGGGCGACGATGCCCGCCGTGCCGTAGTTGTGCACGTACCCCTGCGCCTCGTCGCCCTCCACGTGCACGAGCTCGCCGCCCGAGGCCGGGGTCGCCACGTCGAGGGCGAGCACGAAGCCCTGGTGGTTGCTGCCATGGGCGATGCTGCCGGTGCCGCCGGAGCCGCCCGAGATGAATCCGCCCACGGTCGTGTGCACGGTGGAGGGGTACAGCCACAACTGCTGGCCGGTCTGCTTCGCGGCCTGTTCCAGCCCGCTCATCGGGGCGCCGGCATCCGCCGTGATCCACCCGTCGCCGACCTCGACGATCGTGCGCGCGCGCGAGGTGTCCAGCACGAGCCCGCCCGGCATCGGGATCGCCTGGCCGTAGTTGCCGGTGCCCTTGCCGCGCGGGGTGATCGGGGCGCGGTGGCGCGCGGCGATGCCGACGGCGGTCGCGATCTGCTGGGCGTCGGTCGGGAAGACGACGAGGTCGGCGACGCCGAGGGGCAGCAGCTCGGCGATGATCGGGGACATCCGGGCGCCGTCGACGGATGCCTTCTCGCGCTGGCGCAGGTCGCTGGAGACCGCGCGCGGGCCCAGCGCCGCGGCGAGCTCGGCCTCCAGCGCGGCGTAGTCCGGCGGGCCGGCGGTCGTCGTGCCGGCGTGGGGTGCGGTGTCATCCATGCGGATCCCTCTCTCGTGCCTTCGGCGTGCGTGCGGGTCGTGGCGCTGCCCTCATGAGCCTGTCACGAGCCGCCGCCGAGCTCGGCGGCGACGGTGGCGAGGTCGCGCGCGTACTCCACCTCGGCGCCGAGCCGCGCGCCGCCCGCGACGACGACCCCGCCGACCCCGTCCACCGCGAGCAGCTGCCGCCCGTAGTCGATCGCCAGGCGGATGCCCTCGGCCCGCACGTCGCGCGCCGCGAAGAGCCGTTCCAGGTAGCCGGTGGGGAGCTTCGCGGCGTGGAAGGATGCCAGCAGCTGCGCCCCGTCGCGGTCGACGACGAGCGGGATGCCGGGAAGCACGGGCACGGTGGCCCCCGCCGCGCGGCACGACGCGACGAACGCGGCGACGTCGTCGGCGTCCCCGCAGTACTGCGTGAGGCACAGCTGACCGCCCGCGCGCTGCTTCTCGTGCACGCGCGCGCCGCGGCGATCCTCCGGCGGGGCCGCGGGCGACTCGGCGAACGAGGTGAGCAGGCCCCGCGCGCGGGCGCGCGGGATGGTCGTCGTCGACTCCAGGTCGAAGACCGGGCGCGCGTCGGGGCGGTCGCCGGTGAGCGTGTGGTCGCCGGTGACGCAGTGCACCCCGGCCACCCCGACGGCGTGCAGCGAGGCGAGCTCGCGCTCCAGGGCGACGCGGTTGCGGTCGCGCGCGTTGAACCCCATCCACACCCGCAGTCCGGCTCGGCCGATGAGCTCGGCGCGGTAGGCGGGCGGGAACTGCACGCGGGCCCGGCCGGCGTCGCCGGAGAGCACGGCGTCGACGCGCCCGGCGAGCGCGTCCGCGCTCGGGGCGACGCCGTCCGAGCGCATCGCGCGCACCGGGAAACCGGTGAGCACGAGCGGCCGCCGCCGCGCGATCTCCTGCAGCTCGCGCCCCGCGACGGTGGATGCCGGCGTCGCGGCATCCGGGGTCCGCTCCCGCCCCGACCACACGACGGGAAGGCTCCGCGGCAGGAACACGCAGGGCGCCGGGTGGGTCTCGCAGGAGCCGTCGGGGTTCACGCCGCCGCACGGCCCGTAGCTCATCGACTTGGGACAGTCGGCGAGCACGAGGGCGCCCGGCGCACTCACGCGACCGCCCGCCCGGCGGGCGTCAGCCGCGCGCGGATGAGCGCGGCGGTGCGGGCGACGATCTCCGCGGCGCCGAGGCCTTCGGCGTCGTCGCCGACGCCGA
>JASGDZ010000196.1:0-3868 GCA_047606835.1 Microbacterium sp.
GGCGGCCGGCATCCGGGTTCCCGAGACAGCTCGCTGCGGCCGGCATCCGGGTTCCCGAGACAGCTCGCGGCGCGACAAACGCGTGTGCGTGTGCCGCGCAGCGAGCTGTCTCGGTGCCGGCGGACCCGCGGATGCCGCGCAGCGCGCCGTCTCGGCGTCAGACTCAGGTCGGCGACCGTCAGACCCACGTCGGCGACCAGTTGTGCAGGCGCCAGAAGTCGTACGACACCTCCCAGCCGACCCACACCGGGTAGTAGAACGCCGACACCAGCACGGCCATGCCGAGGAAGACGAGCACGACCCACCGGCCCGACTGCTTCCGCACGGGCGGCGACCCCGGCACCCCCGCGATGTCGCGCAGCGCGAAAGCCAGTGCGAGCAGCAGGAACGGCAGGATCGAGATCGTGTAGAACTGGAAGATCGTGCGCTCGGGGTAGAGCAGCCACGGCACGTAGGTCACCGCCACTCCGGTGAGCACGAACGCGTGCCGCCAGTCGCGCGTCACGACGAACCGGTAGACGAGCCACAGCACGGCGGCGACGGCGGCGAACCAGATCAGCGGGTTCGGCACGCTCGAGATCGACTCGGCGCAGCCGCCAGGGCTCGTGCATCCGCTCTCGCCCTGCGGCGTGAGCTGCCAGTACATCCAGGTGGGGCGCATCAGCAGCGGCCACCCCCACGCGGGGCTCTGGTAGGCGTGCTCCGTCGTGAGGCCGACGTGGAAGTCGTACATCGCGACGTGGTACTTCCACAGCGCCACGAACGGGTTCGGGTCGGCCTGCCGCGAATACCCGCCGTCGGTGACGAGCCACCCGGTCCACGACGCGAGATACACCACGACCGCGACGGGCACGAGCAGCAGGAAGCTCACCGGGCCCTGGCGGAAGGCGGCATCCGTCGGCCAGAACCCGACCCCCGCCCGCCGGCGCGCGAGCGCGTCGCTCACCACGACGTACACCCCGATCCCCGCCAGCGCGTAGGCCCCCGACCACTTCACGGCGCACGCGGCGCCGAGCGCCGCGCCCGCGGCGAGCAGCCACGGGCGGTTCCACAGCACGGGGCCCCACCGCACCGGCGGGTCGGGGTCGTCTGCGCGCCGCAGCGCCGCCGCGCGGGCGGCCACGGCATCCAGAAGGAGATCCCTCGTGCGGAACCGGTCCAGCAGCACGAACCAGAAGCCGAGCAGCACGAAGAGCATGAGCGAGTTGTCCAGCAGCACGACCCTGCTCATCACGATGCCGAGCCCGTCGATCGCGAGCAGGAAGGCGGCCACGACGCCGACCGTCGTCGAGCCGCTCAGCTTCCGCCCGACGAGGAACAGCAGGTACACCGCGGCCACCCCGACGAGCGCCGTCGTGAGGCGCCATCCCCAGCCCGATCCCGGCCCGAGCAGCATCATGCCGAGCGCGATGATCCACTTGCCGAGCGGCGGATGCACGACGAAGCTCGGCGCGGTCTCGAACACGTCCGCGTCGCCCGCGAGGAAGCTCTCGTTCGCGCCGTCGGGCCATGACGACTCGTAGCCGAGGTGCAGGAGCGTCCACGCATCCTTCACGTAGTAGGTCTCGTCGAACACGAGCGAGTGCGGGTGCGCGAGCCCCTGCAGGCGCAGCACCGCCGCGAGCAGCACCACGAGCAGCGGTGCGAGCCAGTCGTACACGCGTCGCACGCGCGGGTCGTGCAGCCACAGCAGGCGCAGCTCCCACCAGCGCGGGCGGGCGGGCGGCAGGTCGGCCTCGCGCAGCAGCCCTTCGGGGAAGAGCGGCGTGGCGGCGGTCACGCGGTCAAGCCTAAGCCGTGCCCCGCCGCGCCGGTGCGGGATGCCTCCGCCTATGCTGGCCGGGTGATCATCCTCGCGGCGACGCCGATCGGCAATCTGGGCGACGCGTCCCGCCGGCTCGTGGCGGCGCTGGAGTCCGCGACGGTGGTCGCCGCGGAGGACACGCGCACGACGCAACGCCTCCTCGCCGCGCTCGGCGTCGCCAACCGCCCGCGGCTCGTCGCCCTGCACGACCACAACGAGAAGCGGGTGGCCGCCGACCTCGTCGAGCTCGCGCGCGACGAAGACCTGCTGGTGCTGTCGGATGCCGGCATGCCCACCGTGTCCGACCCCGGCTACGGGCTCGTCGCCGCCGCGGTCGCCGCGGGAGTCGGGGTGACGGCGATCCCCGGGCCGAGCGCGGTGCTCACGGCGCTCGCCGTCTCGGGTCTGCCCACCGACCGCTTCGCGTTCGAGGGGTTCGTGCCGCGCAAGCCCGGCGAGCGCCGCGCGCTGTTCCACGCGCTCGAGCGCGAGCCGCGCACGATGGTGTTCTTCGAGGCGCCGACGCGCGTCGCGGCCACGCTCGCCGACCTGGCGTCGGTGCTCGGGGCCGACCGCCGGGCCTCGGTGAGCCGCGAGCTGACGAAGCTGCACGAGCAGACGCGCCGCGGCACGCTCGCGGAGCTGGCGGAATGGGCGGATGCCGGCGTGCGCGGCGAGCTCGTGATCGTCGTCGCGGGGGCCGCGCCGGCGGAGGTGGCGTTCGCCGACGCCGTGACGCAGGTGCTCGAGCTCGTGCGCTCGGGCACGCGGCTGAAGGATGCGGCCGGAGAGGTCGCCGCGCTGACGGGGCACTCCAGCCGCGAGCTCTATCAGTCGGCGCTCGCGAAGCGAGCGGTGCCGTCGGTTCCTGAGTAGGCGCGCAGCGCCGTGTCGAAGGGCAGTCGGCGCTCGCGAAGCGAGCGGTGCCGTCGGTTCCCGAGTAGGCGCGGTCGCCTCCGGTCGTTGAGCGAGGTCGCCGTAGGCGACCGAGACGAAACGCGGCGACCCTTCCTCGTGCGGTCACCGCGTCTCGCTCGCTGCGCTCGCTCGCTCAACGGCCGCTGGGGGCGCGGTCCTCGCTCGACGACCACGCCGGCGTCACACGGCGGGGCGCGGCATCCGACCGAAATAGACTCTTCTGGTGACTTCCGGGCGCAGCTTCTACATCACGACGCCGATCTACTATCCGAGCGACGTGCCGCACATCGGCCACGGCTACACGACCGTGGCCGTCGACACGCTCGCGCGCTGGCACCGCCAGGCCGGCGACGACACCTGGATGCTCACCGGCACCGACGAGCACGGCCAGAAGATGCTGCGCGCCGCCGCGGCCAACGGCGTCACGCCGCAGGAGTGGGTGGACAAGCTCGTCAGCGAGTCGTGGCATCCGCTGCTGCGGACGCTGGATGTCGCGAACGACGACTTCATCCGCACGACGCAGGAGCGCCACGAGCGCAACGTGCAGGTGTTCTTCCAGGCGCTCTACGACCGCGGCTACATCTACGCGGGCGAGTACGAGGCGCTGTACTGCGTGGGCTGCGAGGAGTTCAAGCCGGAGTCGGAGATCGTCGACGGCGCGGGGCCCTTCGAGGGGCTCAAGGTGTGCGCCATCCACTCCAAGCCGCTGGAGCTGCTGCAGGAGAAGAACTACTTCTTCAAGCTCAGCGAGTTCCAGGATCGGCTGCTCGCGCTCTACGAGGAGGGCTTCGTGCAGCCGGAGTCGGCGCGCAACGAGGTCGTCTCGTTCGTGAAGCAGGGGCTGAAGGACCTGTCCGTGTCGCGGTCGACGTTCGACTGGGGCATCAAGGTTCCGTGGGACGAGTCGCACGTCATCTACGTGTGGATCGACGCGCTGCTCAACTACGTCACCGCGGTCGGGTACGGCGCCGACCCGGCGGAGTTCTCCCGCCGGTGGCCGGCGCGTCACGTCGTCGGCAAGGACATCCTGCGCTTCCACGCCGTCATCTGGCCGGCGATGCTCATGGCCGCGGGCGTCGAGGTGCCCGAGGGCGTCTTCGCGCACGGCTGGCTGCTCGTCGGCGGCGAGAAGATGTCGAAGTCGAA
>JASGDZ010000197.1:0-5667 GCA_047606835.1 Microbacterium sp.
GCCGCCGCCAGCAGCGCGGCGCCCGCGCCGACGAGCGCACCGCCGACCGTGTCGCTCAGCCAATGCGCGCCGAGGTAGGTGCGGGAGAACGCCATGAGCAGCACCCACACCGCACCGCCGACGGCGCCCCACACTCCGGGGAACAGCACGACGATCGCGACGGCGATCGTCGTCGCATTGGCCACATGCCCGGACGGGAAGGAACCGAAGTCGGAGACGACGACGATGTCCTCTGGGCGCGCGCGCCCCACCGCGTGCTTCAGCAGCTGGACGATGCCCGCGCTCACGAGCTCCGCCGCGATGAAGAACGCCGCACCCCATGCCCGTCGCAGCGCGATCAACACGCCCGCCACGAGGATCGGCACCGCGAACACGCCGAACCACCCGCCGCCCAGCCAGTCCATCGCATACGCGAACGTCAGGAGCACGGGCCCCCGCACGGACGCGAGCCCGTCCTGCCACGCGGCGTCGACGCCGACCGGCCCGTTGTCCCGCCAGAACAGGATGCCGAGCCCGAGCAGCGTCGCCGCGGCCAGCAGGCCGAGTCCGAGCCACAGCGGGCGGACGGGCGTCGCGCGGGGCTCCGGCATCCGCTCATCCTGCCATGCCGCCCGCATCCGCCGGCGGCCGACGATGCGGGCCCGGGCCGTCAGGGCGTGAGCTGGGCCACGGTGCGCGGTCGCACGATCAGCCACAGCGAGAGCAGGCCGACCGCCGAGCAGCCGATCATGACGGTCGCCATCGTGGTGGCGGTGATGCCGGCGTCCTGCGAGATCCAGCCCGCGAGCGGGGTCATGAGCCCGGCGACGCCGAAGTTGGCGGCGCCGATGATGGACGCCGCGGTGCCCGCCGCCTTGCCGTGCCGATCGAGCGCCAGCACCTGCACGCAGGGCATGGTGAACCCGCACGCGGTCATGAACACGAACAGCGGCACGACGGTGCCCCAGATCCCGAGCCCGAGCTGGTCGGCGAGCAGGATCGTGACCGCCGAGACCACGAGCACCGCCGTCGAGGCCGCCATGACCCACTGCGGACCGAACCGGGCCGCGAGCCGGGATGCCGCCTGGATCCCCAGCACGACGCCGAGCGAGTTGACGGCGAAGAGCACCCCGTACTGCTGCGCGTCGAACCCGTACGACTGCTGGAACAGGAACGGCGATGCGGACAGGTAGGAGAACAGCCCGCTGAACGTCATGCCGCCGATGACCATCACTCCGACGAACACGCGATCGCCCAGCACGCTGCGATACCGCTGCCACACCGTCGTCGCACCGCGGTCGCGCCGGCGGGCGCGGGGCAGGGTCTCGGGGATGAAGAGGACGGCCGAGAGCAGCATCACCGCGCCATAGGCGGCGAGCACCACGAAGACGCCGCGCCAGGGCATGACGAGCAGCAGCGCCGAGCCGATGAGCGGAGCGAGCACGGGCGCCGCGCCGCTGACGAGGGCCAGGCGCGACAGCATGACCACGAGGCGGCGCCCGCCGAACAGGTCGCGCACGATCGCGGCGGCCACCACGCCGCCGGCGGCGGCGCCCGCACCCATCAGCAGGCGTGTCACCGACAGCAGCTCGAGGGTGGGCGCGAGCGCGGCGGCCACGCTCGCGAGCACGTGCAGGGCGGTGACCGCGAGGAGGGGGATGCGTCGACCCAGCTTGTCGGAGAGCGGGCCGACGATGAGCTGTCCGAGCCCGAAGCCCACCATCGTGCCGGTGAGGGTCAGCTGGATCGCGGCGGCGGTGGTGTGGAAGTCGGCCTCGAGCACCGGGAACGCCGGCAGATAGAGGTCGATCGTGAACGGGCCGAGCGCCGTGAGCGCGCCGAGCACCACGACGTAGAGCAGGCGCCGGCTGGCGGAGATCGCGTCGCCCGGGTGCAGCATGACCGGGGCCGTGGCCGGATCTGTTCCGAGCGTGCGGATCGCTCCGGTGGGCGAGCCGGGCAGACGGAGAACGGCGGTATCGCTGCGCGGGTTCGCGCGCACGAGGGGGATCGACGCGGTGGTCACGGAGTCCTTCGCAAGGGGGGTGGAGGTCGGCGGGTCGTCGACTCGATCAGGATTTCGAATCGATTCGATTCAGTCTATAGCCCGATCCTGCGAGCGCGTTGTGCGTCGCCTTGCTCAGCGCCGGATGCGCTCCAGCGCCTCCTGGAGGTCGGCGATGAGATCGTTCACCGACTCGATGCCCACCGACAGCCGCACGACGTTCTCGGGAACTGCGAGCGGCGTGCCCCGCACCGAGGCGTGCGTCATCTCGGGGGGATAGCCGATGATCGACTCGATGCCCCCGAGCGACTCGGCGAGCTGGAAGATCTTCGTCGACTCGGCGAAGGCGCGCGCGGCCGCGGGGCCGTCCGCCAGCGCGAGCGACAGCACCCCGCCGAACGCCGACATCTGTCTGGCCGCGAGCTCGTGACCGGGGTGCGACGGCAGCCCGGGGTAGTACACCGTCTCGAACTCCGAGCGCCCGAGCGCCCACTCGGCGATCGTCTGCGCGTTCTCCGAGTGCCGCTGCATCCGCACCCCGAGCGTCTTGATCCCGCGCGTGGTGAGCCAGGCGTCCAGCGGAGCGGACACCGCGCCGACGGCGAACTGCTGGAACCGGATCGCGTCGACCAGGCGGTCGTCGCGCAGCACCACGGCCCCGCCGAGCACGTCGGAGTGCCCGCCCAGATACTTCGTCGTCGAGTGCACGACCACGTCGGCGCCCCACTCGAACGGGCGCTGCAGCGCGGGCGAGGCGAACGTGTTGTCCACGACGAAGAGGACGCCGGCGTCGTGGACCACCTCGGCGAGCGCCGCGACGTCGGTGATCTTCAGGAGCGGGTTGCTCGGCGTCTCGACCCACACGATCCGCGTCGTGGGCCGGATGGCGGCGCGCACCGCGTCGAGGTCGACGAGCTCGACCGTCGTCGTCTCCACTCCCCACGGCCCGAAGACGCTCGCCAGCAGCCGGTGCGTCCCGCCGTAGACGTCGTTGCCGAGGAGCACATGGTCGCCGGGCGCGAGGAACCCGCGCAGCAGCGCGTCCTCCGCGGCGAGCCCCGACGCGAACGAGAAGGCGTGCGCACCCCCCTCCAGTGCTGCGAGCTGGGTCTCCAGCGCCGTGCGCGTCGGGTTGCCGGAACGGTTGTACTCGTAGCCGCCGCGGAAGCCGCCGATGCCGTCCTGCACGAACGTGGAGGTCTGGTAGATCGGCGGGATGATCGCCCCCGTCGTGGGGTCGAACTCCTGACCGGCGTGGATGGCGAGGGTGTCGAAGTGCTGTGCGGGATCGTGCTGGGTGCTCACCAGACGAGCCTAGCGACGCGGCGCACGCCGCCGGACCGGCGTTACGCCCGGTGAAGCTCACGGCACGGGGAAGAGCGCCGCCCCACCACCCGGGACCGCGGCAGTGACGAGTTTCGTGTCGAACGTGGCGAGCAGCGCTCCCGCGGATGCGGCCAGCGCCAGCAGATACGCGTCGGTCACCTGCGAGCTCGCGAGCATCCTGTCGGTGCGCACGTCTCCGGTCAGCAGGCTCACGCCGTCGGGCAGGAACTCGTGCCCGTGGTGGCTGACGAGGCTGGAGACGCTCTTGATGACGACGGGCAGGGGCTGCGAGTTGGGATACCTCGGGTGGCCGAGGATGCGCAAGGCCCCGTTCTGCACGGTCGGCGACGTGTGCCAGGCGTCGTCCCGCCCGGCGAACCAGCGATGCGCGCGCTCGTGGTGGACGTGCAGCGGATCCACGAGCGCGATCACCACGTTGACGTCGAGCACGTGACGGGTCACGGCGCCTCGTCGCGCAGGCGGTTGACGTCTTCGAGGGTCGCCGCCCCCGCCCCGGGAGTCGCCGGGAGCAGCACGATGCCGTTGCGGATGCCGCCGGCCCGCGCGCTCTCGGTCAGCATCGCGCGGGCGAGCTGCGAGATGGCCTCGCCGAGGGTGATGCCGCGGGCGTCGGCATACTGGCGAGCCGCGGCGAGAACGTCGTCGTCGATCGCGATCGTGGTGCGCATGATTCAAGCATCACGCATCACGCATCACGCATCACGCGTCAACGCCACCGAACGTTCAGCGAGGGCCGCAGGCCCGAGACGCGGTCAGCGACTGAGGTAGGCCAGCAGGTCCTGCCGGGTGACGACGGTGTGCGGCTTGCCGTCCTTCGTGACCAGCAGCGCGTCGGCCGAGGCCAGCGCGTCGCGGGCCTCGGCGACGGAGTCGTGGATGCCGATCAGCGGCAGCCGTGCGCCGACGTGGAGGGACACGGCATCCGTCGTCTTCGCCTCGCCGCGGAAGACCTTGTCCAAGAGGCCCTTCTCGTCGATCGCGCCGACCACCTCGCCCATCGCCACCGGCGGCGACGCGGCCAGCACGAGCAGCTGCGAGACGCCGTACTCGCGCATGAGCGAGATGGCATCCAGCACCGTGTCGGCGGGCGAGGCGTGCACGAGCGAGGGGATGCCGCCGTCTCTGGTGGCGACGACATCCGCCACCGTCTCGCCGCCCTCCTGGCCGGTGAAGCCGTACGCGCGCATCCACTGCTCGTTGAAGATCTTGCCGAGATACCCGCGCCCGCCGTCGGGCAGCAGCACCACGACGACCGCGTCGGCGGGGAGGTCGCGGGCGATGCGCAGGGCGCCGGCCACCGCCATGCCGCTGGATCCTCCGACGAGCAGTCCCTCCTCGCGGGCGAGGCGGCGGGTCATCGCGAACGACTCGGCGTCGCCGACGGCCACGATCTCGTGCGGCACGGCGGGGTCGTAGGCGCCGGGCCAGATGTCCTCCCCGACGCCCTCCACGAGGTAGGGCCGTCCGCTGCCGCCGCTGTACACGCTGCCCTCGGGGTCGACGCCGACGACGCGCACGGCGTCGCCCGACACCTCCCGCAGATAGCGTCCGGTGCCGGAGATCGTGCCGCCCGTCCCGACGCCGGCCACGAAATGCGTGACCTTGCCGTCGGTGTCTCGCCAGATCTCGGGGCCCGTCGTCTCGTAGTGGCTGCGCGGGCCGTTCGGGTTCTCGTACTGGTTCGGCTTGAACGCGCCGGGGATGTCGCGCGCGAGCCGGTCGCTCACGCTGTAGTACGACTCGGGGGAATCGGCCGGCACCGAGGTCGGCGTCACGACGACCTCGGCGCCGTAGGCCGTGAGCACGTCGATCTTGTCCTGCCCCACCTTGTCGGGCACGACGAACACGCAGCGGTAGCCCCGCTGCTGGGCGACGAGAGCGAGCCCGACCCCGGTGTTCCCGCTCGTGGGCTCGACGATCGTGCCGCCCGGGCGCAGCGCGCCCGACGCCTCGGCCGCGTCGATGATGCGCGCGGCGATGCGGTCCTTGCTGGAGCCTCCGGGGTTCAGGTACTCGACCTTCGCGAGCACCGTGGCGGCGATCCCCTCGGTCACGCGGCTCAAGCGGACGAGCGGGGTGTTACCCACGAGGTCGATGACGGATGCGGCATATCTCACCCCCTCACGCTAGCCTCCGCCGTCCCGGCGTTCCCACCCCTGTTACGGGCGGATGCCGAGCGGTCCGCGCTGAAGGCGGCGGCCGGGCACTGGGCCGACCGCCTCTTCCTGCAGCTCACGGTCCGCCGCCACGAGGGCGCCGTCGCGATGGTCGACGCCGTGCTTGAGCGGGCGACGTCGAGTCCATCCATCCCGCGTCGAGTCCATCCCACCGGGCGC
>JASGDZ010000198.1:0-9606 GCA_047606835.1 Microbacterium sp.
CGCCTTCGTGATCGCCTTCCGCTGCGCCAACGTGAGCTCCATCCTCCATGGCCACCCCGCGGGCATCCCCGGATGAGTCGACGAATCCAGCTACGCGGGCATCTTCGACGCGTCAACGCGGCGGTTTGGCGTGCACGCCAGGATCGGCTAAAGTCGTTCAAGCGCCCGGAGCGATCCGGGAGCACGCGGATGTAGCGCAGTTGGTAGCGCATCACCTTGCCAAGGTGAGGGTCGCGAGTTCGAGTCTCGTCATCCGCTCGAGTGCGGGACCTCCTTTCGGGGAGGTCGCGGCATGTGGGGTCAAACCACACGCGGTGGCGTGGCCGAGCGGCTAGGCACCGGCCTGCAAAGCCGTTTACACGGGTTCGAATCCCGTCGCCACCTCTCTGGATAACTGAACAGCCTTCACGGGCGCGATTGGCGCAGCGGTAGCGCGCTTCCCTGACACGGAAGAGGTCACTGGTTCGATCCCAGTATCGCGCACGACGAGAAACCCCCGAATTACCGGGGGTTTCTTGCTTCTTGGGACATGCAAAAGTGCGCCGCGTGGGTGCTACGTGGGTGATGTGTTCACCGGATCGCGCGGGTGCGGAGTCGACTGACCTTTTGTCGTCGACGAGCGAGGTCCAGCCGACCATGAAACCGACGTTCGGATGGATCGACTCGCGCACATAGGTGTACGCCGAGCCGGCGCTCGGTATCGCGCCCGACATCTTGCCGTAGCTCGCCCCGCCGCTGCGCACCGCGACTATGCTCGCCCCCATGGCAAAGCTCGTGCTCACGCTGCTGGGAGACGACCGGGCGGGACTCGTGCAGGCCGTGGCGGACGCGGTGGCCCGGCACGGCGGCAACTGGGAGCGCAGCGAGCTCGCGGAGCTCGCCGGGGCCTTCGCGGGAATCGTGCTCGTCTCGGTGCCCGACGACGCGCGCATCGCGCTCGTCGACGACCTGCTCGCACTCGACGGACTGCTGCAGATCACGCCGCACGAGCGCTCCGCGCCCCCGGAGCCGGCGCCCGGCGACGCGTTCGTCTTCACGGTGCTCGGCAACGACCACCCCGGCATCGTGCGCGACGTCACGCAGGCCCTCGTCCGGCACGGGCTGAGCATCGACCGCTTCACGAGCCGCACCGTCGACGCGCCGATGTCGGGAGGCCTGCTGTTCGAGGCGACGGTCAGCGTCCGCGGCGCCGCGGCGAGCGAGCTGGCGTCCGCCCGGAGCGAGCTGGAGCAGCTCGCCGGCGAGATCCAGGTCGACCTCACCGTCGGCTGACGTCGATGCGCGCGCTCGTCGACGAGATCCGCGCCGGACTGCGCGCCGCGGCCGACCCGGCGCGCGCTCAGGGGCAGCAGGCGTACATGAAGTCGGAGATGCCGTTTCTCGGGGTGACGGTGCCTGACGCGCGGCGCATCGCGCGGGCGGCGGCGAAAGGAGTGACGGATGCCGGTGTGCTCCGCGCCGCGGCGCGCACTCTGTGGGACGAGGCATCCCACCGAGAGGAGCGCTATGCTGCCGAGGCTCTGCTCGCCACGAAGCCGGTCGACGGCCACCTCGCGGCGGTCCCGCTCATCGAGCACATGGTGCGCACCGGGCGGTGGTGGGACTTCACCGACGAGCTCGCCCACCGTGTCGCGGCACTGCACGACCGGCATCCGACCGACACCGCCGCGCTCGCGCGCGGCTGGTCGACCGACTCCGACCTCTGGATGCGCCGCCTCGCGATCCTCTCCCAGCTCGGACGGGGAGCACGGCTCGATCGCGACCTGCTCGCCGACCTCCTGGAGCCGAACCTCGCAGACGCCGAGTTCTTCATCCGCAAGGCGATCGGCTGGGCCCTCAGGGAGTGCGCGCGGGTCGACCCGGAGTGGGTGCGGGAGTACGCGGCATCCCACGCGCTGAGCCCGCTCAGCCGCCGCGAGGCGCTCAAGCACCTTTAGCGCGGCGGACGAGCCCCGGCATTGCGGAACCTCCAAGGTTCGCCGCGTACCGTGGAGACGGTGCGCGGATCAACACGACTCTCCTCACTCGACGGCCTTCGGGGCGTCGCGGCGCTGATCGTCGTGGTCCACCACTCGCTCCTCGTGTCTCCGGCGCTTGCCGCGGCCTACTACGGCGGCGAGATCGAGGGCACCCTCCACCGCCTCGCCGTGTACACGCCGCTGCACCTGCTGTGGGGCGGCAAGGAGGCCGTCGTGGTGTTCTTCGTGCTCTCCGGGCTGGTGCTCGTGATGGCGATGAGGTCGCGCAGCTTCGACTGGTTCTCGTACTTCCCGTCTCGCCTCGTGCGCCTGTATCTGCCGGTCGCCGGCGCGGTCGCCGTCGGCGCGCTGATCATGGCGATCCCGTCGGGCAGCGGCCCCGACAGCCCGTGGCTGCAGCGCGAGTCCGGCTACCCGCTGGCATCCGTCCTGCAGGACCTCACGCTCGTCGGCGGCAATTCGCACGTCATCACACCGCTGTGGACCCTGCGCTGGGAGATCATCTTCTCGCTGCTGCTTCCCGTGGCCGCCTACTCCCTCCGGCTCATTCCGGCCTGGGCGTTCGGGGCTGTCAGCATCGCTCTGTCGGTGCTCGGGGCGTCGCAGGGCGTCGACGCGCTGCGCTACCTGCCGATCTTCGGCCTCGGCGTCGCGCTGGCGGGGGAGTGGGACCGCATCGGCCGCGCCATCGACCGCGTCCCGCGGCGCGCGGCGGCGCTGGCATGGCCGGTGGTGTTCGCGCTCTCCCTGCTCCTGCTGAGCTCGTACTGGATGCTGAAGGCGTACCTCGGGTACGTCGCGGCCGTCACGATCGCGCAGGGGCCGATCCTCGTCGGCGCGGTTGTGCTCATCGTGGCCGCCGCGCATTGGCGCCCTCTGGAGCGACTCCTCTCGTGGCGCTGGATCGCGCTCCTCGGTGCGATCTCGTTCAGCCTCTACCTCGTCCACGAGCCGATCGTCCTGCTGGTCGCGCACCTCTCCGACTCCGCTCGGCTCACCCTGCTCATCGCGGTGCCGGCGTCGCTCGTGTTCGCCTGGATGTTCTGGCTCGTCGTGGAGCGCCCCGCCCACGCGCTCGCGCGCCGCGTGCGCGAGCATGCCCGCGGCGGAAGCTCGGACGCACTCCCGACGCCGGGCAGACACGTCGCCGACGCGCGCACGCGCCCCGTCCCGGTGCCGCACGACGCGCGAGCGCGCTGAGCCGGGGGCGCCGGGCCGGTAGCCTCTTTCTCGACCCACCTCTGGAGAGTTCCCTTGACTGACGTCGTCATCCCGTCGGACGTGCGGTATCCCGCCGACGGATTCGCCCTGTTCCCCGACCGCTCCGTGATCGCCCTGCGCGTGAACGGCGAGCTCAAAGACCTCGCGACCGTCGTGACCGCGACGGATGCCGTCGAGCCCGTGACGATCGACAGCCCCGACGGGCTGAGCATCCTGCGGCACTCGGCGGCGCACGTGCTCGCGCAGGCGGTGCAGCGCATCCGCCCGCAGGCGAACCTCGGCATCGGCCCGCCCATCGGCGACGGCTTCTACTACGACTTCGGGGTCGACGAGCCCTTCACTCCCGACGACCTCAAGGCCGTCAAGAAGGAGATGGAGCGGATCGTGCGGGAGAACCAGCGGTTCGTCCGCCGCGTCGTCACCGAGGAGGAGGCACGCGCCGAGCTGGCCCACGAGCCGTTCAAGCTCGAGCTCATCGGCCTGGCCGGGGGGCCGGGTTCGGGGGCGGATGCCGCCGAGGGCGCGTCGGTCGAGGTCGGCGCCGGCGAGCTGACGATCTACGACAACGTCACCCGTGACGGCGACACCGCGTGGAAGGACCTGTGCCGGGGCCCGCACGTGCCGGGCACCCGGCTCGTCGGCAACGGGTGGGACCTGACCCGGGTCGCTGGCGCGTACTGGCGCGGCAGCGAGAAGAACCCCCAGCTGCAGCGCATCTACGGCACCGCGTGGCCGAGCAAGGATGAGCTGCGCGCCTACCAGGTGCGCCTGGAGGAGGCGGCCAGGCGCGACCACCGCAAGCTCGGCAAGGAGCTCGACCTGTTCTCCTTCCCGGACGAGATCGGCTCGGGGCTGAGCGTCTGGCACCCCAAGGGCGGCATCATCCGGCAGGAGATGGAGCAGCACGCGCTGAAGCGGCACCGCGAGGGCGGCTACACCTACGTCTACACGCCGCACATCACCAAGCGGGATCTGTTCGTGGAGTCGAACCACCTCGTCACCTACAAGGAGGGCATGTTCCCGCCCATCCACCTCGACGAGGAGCGCGACGAGCACGGCGAGATCACCAAGCAGGGCATCGACTACTACCTGAAGCCGATGAACTGCCCGATGCACATCCTCATCTACCGCGAACGGGCGCGCAGCTATCGCGACCTGCCCATGCGCCTGTACGAGAACGGCACCGTGTACCGCTACGAGCTGTCCGGCGCCCTCCACGGCCTGACCCGCGTACGCGGCTTCACGCAGGACGACTCGCACCTGTTCGTCACCCCCGACCAGCTGGAGGACGAGGCGGCGCGCGTGCTCGACTTCGTGCTCTCGATGCTGCGCGACTTCGGCCTCACCGAGTTCGAGCTCGAGCTGTCGATGCGCGACGACGAGAAGGAGAAGTGGATCGGCGACGAGGAGCACTGGGCCGTCGCCACCGACGCGCTGCGCCGCGTGGCGCGGGCCTCGGGCCTCAAGCTCACCGAGGTCGCGGGCGAGGCGGCCTTCTACGGCCCCAAGATCGACCTCAAGACCAAGGACGCGCTCGGTCGCACGTGGCAGCTGTCCACCGTGCAGCTCGACTTCAACCTGCCCGAGCGCTTCGAGCTGGAGTACACCGGATCGGACGGCGAGAAGCACCGGCCGGTGATGATCCACCGCGCGCTGTTCGGGTCGGCGGAGCGGTTCTTCGCGATCCTGCTGGAGCATTACGCGGGCGCGTTCCCGGTGTGGCTCTCGCCCGTGCAGGTGGTCGGCATCCCGGTCGCCGACGAGTATGCGGACTACCTCGACGGCGTGATCGCCCAGCTGCGCGCGGGCGGCGTGCGTGCCGAGGTCGACCACAGCGACGACCGCATGCAGAAGAAGATCCGCACCCACACCACGCAGAAGGTGCCGCTGATCCTCATCGCGGGGGAGCAGGACCGCTCGGCGGGCACCGTGTCGTTCCGCTTCCGCGACGGCTCGCAGACCAACGGTGTGCCGGTGGATGCCGCCATCCGCCGCATCCGGGATGCGATCGCCTCGCACGCGCTCGTGAACACCGCGGAGGACTTCGCGTGACGGGTGAACGGGCGGAGGATGCCGGGCTCGTCGCCGCGGACGCGCTCGCGGGTGTCCCCGACGAGTTCCAGCGCCTGTGGACCCCTCACCGCATGGCGTACATCCAGGCCGGCCCCGAGCCGCTGCGCGAGGAGTGCCCGTTCTGCGCGGCGCCGGGCAGGTCGGACGCCGACGGGCTCATCGTGCACCGGGGCGAGACGGCGTTCGTCATCCTGAACCTGTACCCGTACAACTCGGGGCACCTCATGGTGTGTCCTTATCGGCACATCCCGCAGTACGACGACGCCACGCCCGAAGAGGTCGCCGAGATCGGTGCGCTGACGCAGGAGGCGATGCGTGTGCTGCGCCAGGTCTCGCGCTGCGACGGCTTCAACATCGGCATGAACCAGGGCCGCGTGGCGGGCGCGGGCGTCGACGGGCACCTGCATCAGCACATCGTGCCGCGGTGGGCGACCGACGCCAACTTCTTCCCGATCATCGCCAAGACCAAGGCGCTGCCCCAGCTGCTCGGCGAGGTGCGCGACGCCGTCGCCGCCGCGTGGCCGCTCTGACCCGCGGCACGGCACGAGAAGTTCCGGCTCGGGCTATGAAAGGCTGGTCGGGCTCAATCGAGTCGTCCCCACACAGGGCTCAATCGAGTCGTCCCCACACAGAAGAGGAATCGCACATGCGCAAGACCTTGTCCGTTCTCGTCATCGCCACCGCCGTCGGATTCGCCACCCTCACCGGCTGTGCCAGCACCGCTCCCGCCGAGACCTCGAGCACTCCCGCCGAGAGCCAGTCGGCCGCGGCGACCGAGGAGACGCCCGCGGAGACGACCTCTTCGGACGAGTCCGCGCTCGACGCGTGTGCAAAGCTCGCCGACGTGCAGCTGGACAGCACGGACATGATGGATGAGCTCAGCTCCGGCGACATGACCAAGACCGCCGAATCGCTCGCGAAGATCGAGGCGGAGCTGCGCGAGGCGGCGAGCGCGATCTCCAACCCGGAGGTCAAGGCCGCCGTCACTCAGATGGCGGACGCGTACACGAGCTTGTCCGAGGCGCTCGAGAAGGCGCAGAGCGGCGACGTGTCGGGGCTCACCGACGTCACCACCGAGCTGCAGGCCGCGGCCACGGCGCTCACCACCGCCTGCGCTTCCTGACGCGCCGATCGGGTGTGGCCCGCCTCCGCCGGGGGCGGGCCACACCCGTCATCGCACCTGTCGCACCTCGAACTGCTGGCGGGGGTGCGCATAGAACTCCTGCGCCTCGACGAGCTGCAGCTCGCGCTCGCCCGACTCGTGCGTCACGCGCAGCAGGTCGAAGACGCTCGACGCCGTGCGGGCGAGCGCCTCGGCGGCGTCGCCGGACGCGCGGTACTGCGCCGTGAACAGGGCTGCCGTGACATCCCCCGATCCGTTGGCCTTCAGCGGCAGCAGCGGCGTCTGCACGATCCACGCTCCCTCGCCGGTGACGGCGAGCATCTCGATCGTGCCCGCCGGGCGGTCGGGGCGCTCCACGCTCGTCACGAGCACCGTGGACGGCCCGGTCTCGCGCACCAGATCGGCGGAGGCGAGCGTCTCCTCCAGCGTGTGCGGCTCCGTGCCGGTGAGGTAGCCGAGCTCGAACTGGTTCGGCGTGATCAGGTCGGCCGCCGGCACCACGCGGTCGCGCAGCAGCACGGGGATCGCGGGGGCCACGAAGCATCCGCTCTTCGCGTTGCCCATCACCGGGTCGCACGCGTAGATCGCGTGCGGGTTGGCCGCCTTGACGCGCGCGACGGCGTGCAGGATGACGTCGGCGATGCCGTCGGAGCCCTGGTAGCCCGACAGCACCACGTCCAGCTGGGGGAACACCCCGCGCTCCTCGATGCCGGTGATGACGTCCGCGACGTCGGACGGCGGGATGAGCGGCCCGCGCCACGCGCCGTAGCCGGTGTGGTTCGAGAAGTTGACCGTGTACACCGGGAGCACCTCGACGCCGATGCGCTGCAGGGGGAACACGGCGGCGGAGTTGCCGACGTGCCCGTAGGCGACGGCCGATTGGATGGAGAGGATCTTCACCGTTCGATCATCCCACCGGCCGCGGTCGGTGCGCGGTCGCCGCGGCGACGGCGGCCACAGCCGCGGCGAGGTCGGCGGCGAGCGCGTCGGCGGCGTCGTCGTCGAGCTCGTGCACGGTGAGACGGAGCTGACGGGAACCCGCGGCATCCAGGTAGAAGTCGTCGCCGGTGCGGGCGAGCCAGCCGCGGCGCATGAGCTGCGTGTGCACGGCGTGCGCCGGCGCCGGCAGCTCGACCCACACGTTCAGCCCGTCGCCGTCGGCGACGCACAGGCCGTGCGAGCGCAGTCGCTCGGCGAACGACGCGTTGCGAGCGGCGTAGTGCGCGCCGGCCGCCGCGATGCGCCGCTGCGCGCCCTGATCGGTGAGCAGCCCGTGTGCGAGCCGCTGCAGCAGGTGGCTGACCCACGTTGTGCCGGGGCTCAGCCGCAGCGCCAGGCGCTGCGCGGTCTCGGGGTCGGAGGCCGTCACCGCGAGGCACATGTCGGGGCCGAGGAACTTCGACACCGACCGCACGAGCGCGAAGCGCCGGTGCCCCGCGTCGACGATGCTGTGGAACGGGCGGCGGGACAGCAGCGAGAAGTGGTCGTCCTCGATGACGAGCACATATGGATGCTCGCGCAGCACGTCGCGCAGCGCCGCCGCGCGCTCTGCCGTGAGGCTCGCCCCGGTGGGGTTCTGCGCGCGCGGTGTGCACACGACCGCGCGCACGCCCTGGGCGAGCGCGGCGCGCAGCCCTTCGACGGTCATGCCGTGCTCGTCGACCGGGACGGGGACGGCGCGGTAGCCGCCCAGCCGGACGGTGTGGATGCCGGCCAGCCAGCACGGGTCTTCCAGCGCCACCGCGTCGTCGCGGGCGAGGGCTTGGGCGAGCAGTCGCTCGACGGCGTCCACCGCGCCCGAGGTCACCGTGAGGCGGAAGTCGGCGGGCGCGAGGTCCGCCGCCATCCACGACAGCGCCCACTCGCGAAGCCCCGCGTCGATCACCGGCTCCCCGTAGAGCACCGGGCGCCCCATGACAGCGGCCAGCGCCGGCGACGGGTCGGGGATGAGCGCGGGGTCGGGGTTTCCCGTCCCGATGTCGCGCAGCACGCTGTCGGTCGCGTAGCCCTCCTGCGCGACCGGGGCCGGGTCGGCGATGCGCGTGCCGCCGCGGCCGAGGGTCTCGACGAGTCCTGCCTGAGTGAGCTGCCGATAGGCGGCGACGACGGTGTTGCGGTTCACGCCGAGCCGATCGGCGAGCGTGCGCACCGGCGGGAGGACATCGCCGCCGCGCAGTTCGCCGCGGTCGCGCAGACCGCGCACGCTCGCCGCGATCTCGGCCGCGGTGGCGCCTGCGATGCGGTCCATGACACCTCCTCTTGGCGAGTGTAGGGGAGGTGCTATCGTTTGGCCTATGTCAAACACAGGCAGTGATCGGGTCAAGCGCGGCCTCGCGGAGATGCTCAAGGGCGGCGTGATCATGGACGTCGTCACGCCCGAGCAGGCGAGGATCGCCGAGGATGCCGGCGCGGTCGCGGTCATGGCGCTCGAGCGCGTGCCGGCCGACATCCGCGCCGAGGGCGGCGTGTCGCGCATGAGCGACCCGGACATGATCGACGGCATCATCGAAGCGGTGTCGATCCCGGTGATGGCGAAGGCCCGCATCGGCCATTTCGTCGAGGCCCAGGTGCTGCAGGAGCTCGGCGTCGACTACATCGACGAATCCGAGGTGCTCTCGCCCGCCGACTATGCGAACCACATCGACAAGTGGGGCTTCACGGTGCCCTTCGTGTGCGGCGCGACCAACCTCGGCGAGGCGTTGCGGCGCATCACCGAGGGCGCGGCGATGATCCGCTCGAAGGGCGAGGCCGGCACCGGCGACGTGTCGGAGGCCACGAAGCACATCCGCAGGATCCTCGGCGAGATCGCCGCGCTGCGAGCGAAGACGAAGGACGAGCTGTACGTCGCGGCGAAGGAGCTGCAGGCACCCTACGAGCTCGTCGCGGAGGTCGCCGATACCGGGGCGTTGCCGGTCGTGCTGTTCGTCGCGGGGGGCGTTGCCACCCCGGCGGACGCCGCGATGATGATGCAGCTGGGCGCCGACGGGGTGTTCGTCGGCTCGGGCATCTTCAAATCGGGCAACCCGGCCGAGCGCGCGGCGGCGATCGTGAAGGCCACGACGTTCTACGACGACGCCAAGGTCATCGCCGAGGTGTCGCGGGGCCTGGGCGAGGCGATGGTGGGCATCAACGTGGCCGACCTGCCCGCACCGCACCGGCTCGCCGAGCGCGGCTGGTGATGTCGATCCACCGCGGCTGCGGCGCTGTGAC
>JASGDZ010000199.1:0-15375 GCA_047606835.1 Microbacterium sp.
CCGGCGCCCGGCACGCCGGCGGATGCCCGCCGTAAGCTGTGCGACATGCCCGTGCAGTTCGGCCAGCATCCGCCCGCGCAGCACACGATCGTGCACCTGAGCGACACGCACCTGCTCGGCGGCGACCGGCCGCTCGGCCGCTACGACACCGCGGCGAGCCTCGGCCGCACGCTCCGGGCCGTCGAGCGGCTCGGCGTGCGACCCGACGCGATCGTGTTCACCGGCGACCTCGCCGACCTCGGCGAGCCCGAGGCGTACCGGGCGCTGAGGGACGCCGTCGAGCCCGTCGCCGAGCGTCTCGGCACGCCGGTCGTGTGGGTCGCGGGCAACCACGACGAACGGCCCGAGCTGCGGCGCGACCTGCTCGGGCTGGATGCCACGCAGGAGCCGGTGACCTCGGTGCACGACCTGGGCGGGCTGCGGCTGATCGCGCTCGACACGAGCGTGCCCGGGTGGCACCACGGCGACCTCGACGACGGCCAACTGGAGTGGCTGCGCGACCTGCTGTCCGTGCCCGCTGCGCACGGCACGCTCCTCGCGATGCACCATCCGCCGCTGCCCAGCCACATCCCGCTCTTCGACATCCTCGAACTGCGCGATCAGCACCGCCTCGCCGACGTCGTCGCCGGCACCGACGTGCGCGGCATCCTCGCCGGCCACCTGCACTACTCGACGGGCGGCGTCTTCGCCGGAGTGCCGGTGAGCGTCGCGGCCGCCACGTGCTACACGATGGACGTCTCCCGCCCCGCCGTCGAGGTCAACGGCATGGATGCCGGACAGTCCTTCCACCTCGTGCACGTCTACGACGACACGATCACGCACGCCGTCGTGCCGGTCGTCGAGGCGGAGTCGGGCGGCTTCTTCTCGGCGGAGTGGACCGAGCGGATGGTGCAGCTCACCCCCGAGCAGCGGCTCGAGGCCTTCTCGCGCAAGCCCGGGTCCTCGTGATGTACGCGGTGTCCGAACGGCCTTCCTGACCTGTACGTGGCGGCGGGCCCGAGCGCCAGCCGGCGCGCGTAGGCTCGAAGACATCCCATCCCACAGCGCTGTGCATCCCGGAGGACGACGCCCCCATGGCCATCGATGCCGCAACCCGTACCGAGATCGACTCCCTGGGGTCGATGGAGATCCCCGCCGACGCGTACTGGGGGATCCACACGGCGCGCGCGCTGGAGAACTTCCCGGTCTCGAAGCGGCCGATCTCGGTCTACAAAGACCTCGTCAAGGCGCTCGCCATGGTCAAGCAGGCCTCGGCGCGCGCCAACAAGGAGATCGGCGTGCTGTCGGCTGAGAAGGCCGACCTCATCGACCGCGCCGCGCAGCTCGTGATCGACGGACGGTTCCACGAACAGTTCGTGGTCGGGGTGATCCAGGGCGGCGCCGGCACGTCGACGAACATGAACGCCAACGAGGTCATCACCAACATCGCACTGGAGCTGGCCGGCCGACACAGGGGCGACTACGCGTTCCTGTCGCCGATCGACGACACCAACCGGTCGCAGTCCACCAACGACGTGTACCCGACCGCCGTGAAGGTCGGGTTGAGCCTCGACCTGCTCACGCTGCTCGACGAGCTCGACCTGTTGCGCCGCTCGTTCCTGGCCAAGGCGGTGGAGTTCCACGACGTTCTCAAGGTGGGTCGCACCCAGATGCAGGACGCCGTGCCGATGACGCTCGGCCAGGAGTTCCACGGGTTCGCCACGGCGCTCGGCTACGACCACCAGCGCCTCACCGAGAACGCGCACCTGCTCTACCAGGTGAACATGGGAGCCACGGCGATCGGCACCGGCATCACGACGCACCCGGCGTACGCTGCGGCGGTGCTGCGGCACCTGCGCGAGATCACGGGGCTCGACCTGGAGACCGCCGACGACCTCGTCGAGGCCACGAGCGACACCGGGGCGTTCATGTCGTTCTCGTCGACGCTCAAGCGCAACGCGATGAAGCTGTCGAAGATCTGCAACGACCTGCGGCTGCTGTCGTCGGGGCCGCAGGCCGGGCTCGGGGAGATCAACCTCCCCGCGATGCAGGCGGGCTCCAGCATCATGCCAGGAAAGGTGAACCCCGTCATCCCCGAGGTCGTCAACCAGGTCGCCTTCTCGGTGGCCGGCGCCGACCTCACCGTGACGATGGCGGCGGAGGCGGGGCAGCTGCAGCTCAACGCGTTCGAGCCGGTCATCGCGCACTCGATCTTCCAGTCGATCACGTGGATGCGGCGCGCCATGCACACGCTGCGCGTGCACTGCGTCGACGGCATCACCGCCAACCGGGAGCGCCTCGGCGCGATGGTCGGCGCATCGGTCGGCGTCGTCACGGCGCTCACGCCGTTCATCGGGTACGCGGCGGCCGCGGCCCTCGCCAAGACCGCGCTGCTGACCAACCGCAACATCGCCGACCTCGTCGTCGAGGCCGGCCTGATGTCCCGCGCAGAGGTGACCAAGCAGCTCTCGCCGGCGCGTCTGTCGGGTCTGGAGGCGCGCACCGCGGCGATCCCCATCATCCAGGCGGCGGAGGACGTCGTGGCGGCGGAGCCGTCCGGCGGCTGAGCGCCGGGGCATCGAGGATGCCGCCGCCGGGCGGTCGACGCGCGCGCGACCGTAGGCTGGAAGGGTGAGCTTCCCGTCGCCGCTGTCGCAGCCGCATCCCGGCACGCCTGCGCTCATCCCGCCGCCCGCGGTCAGCCCTCCCGCCCTGCCTGTCGGGCCGCGCAGGGACGGGCACGGGCTGATCTGGATCGCCGCCGTCCTGGTGCTGGTGCTCGTGGGCCTGGTGGGCTATTTCCTCACCTTCATCGGTCCCGCGGCGTCGATCGTCGGGATGCTGCTGGCGCTCATCCCGCTCGCGATCGTGCTGCTCGGCATCCGCCTCGCCGACCGCTGGGAGCCCGAGCCGCGCGGGCTCGTCGCCTTCGCGCTGGCCTGGGGCGCGGTCGCAGCGGTCGCCATCGCGCTGCTCGTCGATCTCGCGCTCCAGCTCGTGCTCCGGCCGCAGTCGTCGTCCGCGCAGGAGTTCCTGTCCGCGGTGGTGCAGGCGCCGGTCGTCGAGGAGCTCGCCAAGGGGCTCGGCGTGCTGCTCTTGTTCGTGCTCGCGCGGCGCTCGTTCGACGGACCGGTGGACGGCGTCGTCTACGGCGCGCTCATCGGCGCGGGGTTCGCGTTCACCGAGAACATCCAGTACTTCGCGATCTCGCTCCTGGAGGGGGGCGTGGAGCAGACGACGATCACGTTCTTCGTGCGCGGACTCCTCTCGCCGTTCGCGCACGTGATGTTCACGAGTGCGACGGGTTTCGCGGTGGGGCTCGCGGCGCGCCGCGGCGCGAGCGGCGGGCACGCGTCCGGCCCGTGGCTGCTGGGGCTGGGTGGCGCGATCGCGCTGCACGCGCTGTGGAACGGCTCGGCGACCGTCGGAGACTTCTTCGCGCTCTACGTGACGCTGCAGGTGCCGCTGTTCATCGGGTTCGTCCTCGGGGTCGCGGTGCTGCGCGGCGAGGAGCGGCGGCTCACCGCCGCCCGGCTGGGCGACTACGCGGCCGCCGGCTGGTTCACACCCCAGGAGGTGACGATGCTCGCCACGCCCGCGGGGCGCCGCGCCGCGCTCGCGTGGGCGCGGACGCTGCGGGGCGACCGCACGTCCGTGATGAAGGGGTTCATCGAGGACGCGACGGCGCTCGCGATGACCCGGCAGCGGGCACTGAGCGGCCGCGACCCGCACGCCGCGCAGGACGAGCGCGCACACCTCGAGCGCGCCGTCGCGGCGCGGGCGGCGCTGCTGGCCCCGTGAGCGCCTCAAAGCTCAGCGCCCGGTGCCGCGGCGATGCCTGCGTGACCTCCGAGCGCTGAACTGGACACCAGGTTGCCCAACCGGAGTCGGCCGTGTCAAGGCCCGGCGGTTTGACCCGTTGCAGCGGCTCGGGTTGGATGGTGCGCATGACCGATCGCACCAAGCCCGAGATCGACGCCCCCGAGGGCCCCGCACCCACCGAGCTCGTCATCCGCGACCTCGTCGTCGGAGACGGCGCCGAGGCGAAGCCCGGCGACACCGTCACCGTGCACTACGCCGGGGTGGAGTTCTCCTCCGGCGAGGAGTTCGACTCGTCGTGGAGCCGCGGCGAGAGCATCCAGTTCCCGCTGCGCGGCCTCATCCAGGGCTGGCAGGACGGCATCCCCGGCATGAAGGTCGGCGGGCGTCGCGAGCTGGTCATCCCGCCGCACCTCGCCTACGGCCCCGCAGGCGGTCACTTCCTCGGCGGCAAGACCCTCATCTTCGTCATCGACCTGCTCGCCGTCGGCTGACGCCGACAGCGCCTGTCGGCCGAGAATCGGAGATCCGCCGAGAATCGGATGCGCACGGCGCAAACCACCGAACGGGGGCAGATCTCCGAATCTCGGGAGGCCCCGTCATGATGGGAGTAAGGCAGGGATGCTACGGCAGCGGGTTCTCCGCGTCGTAGGCGCGGAACCGCGGGTTCAGCCGCACGAGCAGCGACACCAGGCCGACGATGACGAAGCCGCCCAAGAGCGGCGGGAACCACAGCGCGGTGAACGTGGCCAGGGTGCCGGCGTACAGCGCCCCGATGCGCGGGCCTCCGGCCACGACCACGGTGAAGATGCCCTGCAGGCGCCCGCGCACGGCGTCGGGCACCGCGGCTTGCATCATCGTGGAGCGGTAGATCGCGCTGACGTTGTCCGATGCGCCCGTGACGGCGAGGATGGCCGCGGCGAGCACGATGAGCACGACGTTCGCGTGCTGTTCGTCGACGATCGGCGGCGCGAACCAGCCGAACTGCCCGACGGCCAGCACGAGGCCGAACAGGGCGGTGGCGACGCCGAACACCTGGATCGACCGCTCGATGCCGACGCCGTGCCGGCGTACGCGTCCGATCGGCCCGGAGAAGAGGCTCGACAGGAAAGCCCCGCAGGCGATGGATGCCGTCAGAACACCCGTCGTGATCGCGCCGCCGCCGAGCAGCACGGCCCCGATCGCGGGGAACAGCGCGAGCGGGTGCCCGAACGTCATCGCGATGATGTCGAGGATGTATTGCAGGCGGATGTTGGGTGCCCGCCGGAGGAATCGGATGCCGTCGCGCAGCGACTCCAGGCCGGGTCGCACGATCTCGCCCTCGGGTGTGATGCTCGGCAGCGTCCACAGGCCCAGGAACAGCGACGTCATGAGCAGCACGTCGATCGAATACGTCCACGCGTAGCCCGCGAAGGCCACGAGGACGCCGGCGAGTGCGGGACCGGCCATCACCATGATGCCGACGGTGATGCCGTTCAACGCTGCGGCGGCCGGCAGCAGCTCGCGGGGGAGCAGGCGCGGCGTGATCGCCATCTTGGTCGCCATGACGATCGAGTTCGCGGCGGAGTTGACCACGCTCAGCACGTAGAGCGACCACACCGTCTCCAGCTGCGCCCACGCCAGCACGGCCAGCAGGAGGGTGGACAAGAAGGTGACGGATGCCGCGATGAGCGCCACCCGCCGCCGGTCGAACGCGTCGGCGAGCATCCCGCCGTAGAGTCCCGCGAGGATCATCGGGACGAGCCCCGCCACCGCGATCATCGAGACCGCGAAGGTGTCGTGCGTCAGGTCGTACACGTGCAGCATCACCGCGACGATCGTCAGCTGGCCGCCCAGACCCGAGAGCGTCTCACCCACCCACAGCCGCGCGAAGGGCGGGCTGACCCGGAACGGCCGCAGGTCGAGAAAGTGGTCGCGGCGCAAGCGCGCCACTACTCGTCCACCTCGACGCGCTTGATGCGCGAGGAGTGCCCGCGCACGATGCGCACGCGGCTCGGCGCGGTGCCGAGATGCGCGGCGAGCGCTGTGACGAGCCCGGCGTTGGCGGCGCCGTCGACGGCGCGCTCGCGCACATGGACGGTGAGCGTGCCGGCATCCTGCTCGATGAGTGGACCCTTGCGACTTCCGGGCTTCACCCGCACCGTGTACTGCACCCTACGAGGTTATCGTCACCCGCGCTCGCCCCGCGGTCCCGACGGCTGGTAGACTCTGCAGGTTGCCGTTGGATCGGCCGCGGAGAAAGAGAGCTCGCACATCGGGTGACGGGCACCGCGCAACAAGCAGGAAGGGGATCAGCTTATGGCACTGGATGCAGAGGTCAAGAAGGCGATCATCGAAGAGTACGCGACGCACCCCGGTGACACCGGATCCCCCGAGGTGCAGGTCGCGATGCTGACGCAGCGCATCAAGGACCTGACCGAGCACCTCAAGGAGCACAAGCACGACCACCACTCGCGTCGTGGCCTGTTCCTGCTCGTCGGTCAGCGCCGTCGCCTCCTCGGCTACCTCCAGGACATCGACATCGAGCGTTACCGCTCGCTCATCGAGCGTCTGGGGCTTCGCCGCTAGCGCGCCCGCGTACATCGCACTTCTCGAGGGCCGTCCCACGGTGTTGGGGCGGCCCTCGTCGTGCGCGACGCGCCCCCTGTGCGCCGAGCCCCCTGCGCGACTCGCCCCCTGGGCGCCGAGACAGGCCGATGCGCGACACACGCATCTGCTTCTGCCGCGCAACGAGCTGTCTCAGCGCGGCGGGGCTCGGGGCGCCTAGGCTCTGAGGCGTGCGCGCGCTGCTGACCGTCGACCCCGCCGACTGGCGGGCGGTGCACACCGCGCTGCGCGCGCGGCTGGAGCACGACGGGCCCGCGGTGTTCCCGGCCGACGCCGACGACGCGCCGGAGACGGTGGATGCCGGCATCGCGCTCGTGATCCAGACCTCCGGCTCCACGGCGCACCCCAAGCGCGTGCTGCTGAGCGAGCGCGCGCTGCGGGCGAGCGCGCAGGCGACGGATGCCGCCCTCGGCGGCGCGGGCCAGTGGCTGCTGTGCCTGTCGCCGGCGTACATCGCCGGCGCGCAGCTGCTCGCGCGTTCGATCCTCGCGTCGACCGACCCGGTGGCCGGTCCGCTCGCCGCGTTCGAGGCGTCCTCGTTCGCGGGCGCCGTCGCGGCCATGACCGGTGCGCGCAGGTACACCGCTCTGGTCCCCGCGCAGCTGGCCCGGCTCGTGGAGGCGGGCCAGGCCGTCGCCGCCGTGCGCGACGCCGTGGCGGGCCTGGACGCGGTGCTCGTCGGCGGGCAGGCGCTGGCGGCATCCACCGCCTCGCGGGCGCGCGAGCTCGGGTATCGCATCGTGCGCACCTACGGCTCGTCGGAGACGGCGGCCGGCTGCGTCTACGACGGGCGTGCGATCGGCGACACCCGCCTGCGCGTGATCGACGGCGTGCTGGAGGTCAGCGGTCCGACCGTCGCGAACGGCTATCTCGCCGACCCGGATGCCACGGCCGCCGCGTTCCGCGTCGACGACGGCGTGCGGTGGTATCGCACCGGCGACCGCGCCGAGCTCGATCCGGGTGGACGCCTGCGCGTGCTCGGGCGCGCCGACGACGTGATCGTGTCGGGCGGCGTCAAGGTGTCGCTGGGGCGGGTCGAGGCGGTCGTGCGCGAGCTGCCGGGGCTCGCCGAGGCGGTCGTCGTGCGCGCCGCATCACAGGAGTGGGGGGAGGTTCCCGTCGTCGTGGTCGCGGGGGAGGCATCCGCGGGCCTGGGCGAGCTGCGCGCCCACGTGGGCTCCGTGCTCGGCGCCGCGGCTCGCCCGGCGCGGGTCGTGTCGCTGCGCGCGCTGCCGCTCGTTGCCACGGGCAAGCCCGACCGCCGAGCGTTGGAGGCCCTGGTGGCCGCGCCCGACGGGGCTCACCCCCCGGTGGTTGAGTAGCGGCCGAAGGCCGCGTATCGAAACCTGGTGGTTGAGTAGCCGGCGCAGCCGGCGTATCGAAACCCGGTGGTTGAGTAGCCGGCGCAGCCGGCGTATCGAAACCCGCCGCACCTCCGAGACACGCCGGGTCTCGATACGCCGACGCGGAGCGTCGGCACTCGACCAGCGGTCGTCGAGCCGGGATGCCGTCAGGCGCGGGCGGCGAGGAGGTCGGCGTGCCAGATCTCCGCGACGTCGGGGTGGGCCCGCAGGCGCGACTTCAGCGCGTTCTCGCCGTACAGCGCGTGGATCGGGTTCGCGGGATCCTGCGTGACGCCCCTCGCCTGCGCCGCGAGCTCGGCCGGCAGCTCGATGATCGGAAGCCGCTGGTCGAGCGCGGGGTTGAAGAAGAACGGCACCGAGATGCGGTCGTCGGGGTAACGCGGCGAGACGACCCGGTGGTTGGTCGCCGTGAGGTAGCCCTGCGTGGCGTACTCCAGCAGCTCGCCGATGTTGACGACGAACGCCCCAGGAACGGGCGGCGCGTCGACCCACTCCCCGTCGCGCTCGACCTGCAGGCCGCCCTTGCCCGGTTCGACCCACAGCAGCGTGAGCACTCCCGAGTCCTTGTGCGCGCCGACCCCTTGCCGCGGCTCGGGCTCGGTCGTGCCCGGGTAGCGCACGATCTTGATGAGGGTCGAGGGCTCGCCGAAGTGCTCGTCGAAGTACGACTGCGCAGCTCCCAGCGACAGCGCCCACGCGCGCAGCAGCTTGCGCGCGACGCCCGACAGGTGGTCGTGCCATTCGCTCACGACCTCGCGCAGCTCGGGCTGCGCAGCGGGCCACAGGTTCGGGCCGACGAGCCGTGCGAAGTCGGGGGCGTCCGCATCCGCCGCCACGGCCTCCCGCTCGGGGCCGATGTCGATCTGCTCGCGCCAGTCGACCTTGCCCTGCGTGCGCTCGCCGCCGATGCGCGTGTAGCCGCGGAAGTGGGGGCTCTTGACGTTCTCGATGGCGAGCTTGTCCTCGTCGGGGAGGGCGAAGAAGTCGCGCGCGGCGCGATGCAGCCGCTCCTCCAGCTCGGGTGTCACGCCCGTGCCGACGAGGTAGAAGAACCCCACGTCGTGCGTCGCGGCGCGCAGCTCGTCGCGGAAGCGCGCGGCGGCATCCGGCCCCTGATCCAGCAGCGAGAGATCCAGGACGGGCAGGTTCGGCACAGGCATGCTTCGACGGTAGGCGGATGTCGCGCCGCACGCGCGTTGTGTTGCGCACCGTTACCGTGCGATGCGCGGGGGCCGATTGGCGGTCTACGGGCATCAGGAGTAAGGTCAGGCTCGCCTTACCCGATCTCGAGGATCCCGCAGGATCCGACGAACCCGACGAACGAAGTGCCCGTGCTCGCTGCCTTCCCCGCCTTCCTGATCGGCCTCCGCGAGGGGCTCGAGGCCGCGCTCGTGGTCGGCATCCTGGTCGCGTATGTCTCCCGCATCCGGCGGCGCGACGTGCTGCCGCGCCTGTGGGCCGGCGTGGCGCTCGCCGCGGCGCTCGCCCTCGCGATCGGCGCGGTGCTCACGTTCGGCGCGTACGCGCTGACCACGCAGGCGCAGGAGCTCATCGGCGGGCTGCTCTCCCTCCTCGCCGTCGGCATGGTGACCTGGATGATCTTCTGGATGCAGCGCACCGCCCGCAGCATGAAGACGTCGCTGGAAGGTGAGCTCGACCGCGCGCTCGCACACGGCTCCCTGTGGGGCATCGTCGCGATCGGGTTCGTCTCCGTCGGCCGCGAGGGCATCGAGACGACGCTGCTGCTGTGGTCGATGGTGCAGTCGTTCGGCGACGCGCCCACGGCGCTGGTGGGCGCGCTGGCGGGCATCGCCGCGGCCGTCGTGCTGGGCTGGCTGCTGGCCAAGGGCATGGTGCGGCTGGATCTGCGCGTGTTCTTCACGTGGACCGGCGTCTTCCTCGTGGTCGTCGCGGCCGGCGTGCTCGCCTATGCGATCCACGACCTGCAGGAGGCGGGGCTTGTCGGGCCGTTCTCGTCCCTCGCCCCGATCGACCCGGCCACGGGGGTCGTCGCGGTCGGCTGGGCGGGGCTCCCGTTCGGCTGGGCGTTCGACGTCTCCGTCGCGGTGCCGCCCGGCAGCGCGCTCGCCGCGCTGCTGCAGGCGACGATCGGCTTCATGCCGCGCATGTCGTGGCTGCAGGTCGCCGCGTGGGCGCTGTACCTCGGCATCGTCGGCGCGTGCTACGTGCGCAGCGTCCGCGCCGGCCGCCGCGCACGCGCGGTGCGTCCCGCCGCGGCATCCGAGCCCCTCCTCGCCCCCGTATCCACCGCTTCACAGCAAGGAGAAGCATGACCACTCCCATCCGCTCCCTCTCAGCGCTCGCGGCCGTCGGCGTCGCCGCCCTCGCCCTCGCCGGCTGCGTCGCCAAGACCGACCCGGCCGCCACCACCGGGTCAGGAGCGCTCGCGGTCACGTCCACCGACACCGCGTGCGACGTCTCCGCGGCGACGGCGACGAGCGGCACGCTCTCGTTCGACGTGACCAACTCCGGCTCGCAGGTGACGGAGTTCTACCTGCTCGCCGACGACGGGCTGCGCATCGTCGGCGAGGTCGAGAACATCGCGCCCGGCGCCGCCCGCAGCCTCACGGTCGTGGCGCAGCCGGGCGACTACTTCACGCTCTGCAAGCCGGGGATGATCGGCGAGGGCGTGGGCCGCGCCGCGTTCTCGGTCACCGGCGAGAAGGTCACAGACACCGGAGACGACGCGCAGCAGAAGCAGCAGGCCGTGACCCTCTACGCCGCGTTCGTGAAGGACCAGGTCGAGCAGCTGCTGCCGGCCACCCAGACGTTCGCCGAGGCGTACGCCTCGGGCGACGACGACGCGGCACGGGAGCAGTTCGCGAGCACGCGCGCCTACTACGAGCGCATCGAGCCGATCGCCGAGTCGCTCGGCGACCTCGACCCCCAGATCGACTTCCGCGAGGTCGACGCGCGCGCCGACGGCATCCCGTGGACCGGCTTCCACCGCATCGAGAAGGACCTCTGGGTGCCGGAGGAGGACGCCCTGAACTCCGACGGCAGCTCGGCGTGGGAGGACTGGGAGCCGTCGACCGAGGCGCAGCGCCAGGAGTACGCGGACGGCCTGGTCGCCGACGTGCAGGAGCTGTACGACTACGTGCACAGCACCGAGTTCGCGACCGCGCTCGACGAGCAGGGCATCGCGGGCATCTCGAACGGGGCGATCGGACTGCTCGACGAGGTCGCGCAGGGCAAGATCGAGGGCGAGGAGGACTGGTGGTCGGGCACCGACCTCTGGGACTTCCAGGCCAATGTGGAGGGCTCGAAGAACGCGTTCGAGATCGTGCGCGACTTCGCTCTCGCCACCGGCGACGAGGGCGCCGCGCTGGTCGCCGAGATCGACGAGGGCTATGCGGGCGTCGAGGCCAAGCTCGCCACCTACGGCAGCCTCGACGCGGGCTTCGTGAACTACTCCGAGATCACGGATCAGGACCGCCGCGACCTCACCGACCTCATCAACGCGCTCGCCGAGCCGCTGTCGAAGCTGACATCCACCATCCTGGAGCAGTGACGCACGACACGCACGACGCCGAGCCCCCGGACGCCCCGGGGGCTCTGGCCGTCGACGACCCCGCGCCCGACGAGCCGCGGCAGGGCCTCAGCCGGCGCGGACTGCTCGGCCTTATCGGCGCGGGGGCCGGGGGGCTCGTCGTCGGCGGGCTCGGCGGGGCGGCCGTGGGAGCCTCGATGGCGGCGGCCGTCGCGCCGGGTGCGGCGACCGTGTATCCGTTCTTCGGGGCGACCCAGGCGGGCATCACCACCCCCGTGCAGGACCACCTGCACTTCGCGGCGTTCGACATGGTCGACGACGCCTCCCGCGACGACCTGATCTCGCTGCTGCAGGACTGGTCGTACGCCGCGTCGCGCATGACGCAGGGGCTGGAGGTCAGCGCCTCCGGCGCCGTCGGCGGCTCGCCGCAGGCCCCGCCCGACGACACCGGGGAGGCGCTCGGCCTTCCCGCCGGGGGCCTGACGATCACCTTCGGCGTCGGCCCGGAGCTCTTCGAGAAGGACGGCGTCGACCGCTTCGGCATCGCCGCACGGCGCCCCGCGGCGCTCGCCGACCTGCCGCGATTCCTCGGCGACGAGCTCGATCTGCTCGCATCCGGTGGCGAGCTGTGCGTGCAGGCCTGCGCCGACGACCCCCAGGTCGCCGTCCATGCCGTGCGCAACCTCAGTCGCATCGCGTTCGGGCGGGCCCGCATCCGATGGTCGCAGCTCGGCTTCGGCCGCACCTCGAAGACGACGAGCGCGCAGACCACCCCGCGCAACCTCTTCGGCTTCAAGGACGGCACCGCCAACATCCTCGCCGACGACGCCGATGCGCTGCGCGACCATGTGTGGGTGTCGGATGCCGACGGCCCGGCCTGGCTCGCCGGAGGCAGCTACCTCGTGGTGCGCAAGATCCGGCAGACGATCGAGGTGTGGGACCGGCTGCGGCTGGAAGAGCAGGAGCGCACGGTCGGGCGCGACAAGGGCGAGGGCGCACCGCTGTCGGGCGGCACCGAGTTCACCGACCCCGACTTCGACGCCGCGTCCGACCGCGCGGATCCGGCGATCGACCCCGACGCGCACGTGCGCCTCGCCCACCCCGACGCGAACGACGGGATCCGGCTGCTGCGCCGCGGCTACAACTTCGTCGACGGCAACGACGAGCGCGGGCAGCTCGCCGCGGGGCTGTTCTTCCTGTCCTACCAGCGATCGCCCGAGCGCTTCACGACCGTGCAGCGGCGCCTGTCCACCGATCTGCTGCACGAATACCTCGTGCACGTCGGCTCGGCGGTCTTCGCGATCCCGCCGGGCGCCGCATCCGGCTCGTACGTCGGGGCCGAGCTCTTCTCCTGAATCCGCACCGCCCCGCGGCGCGATGGCTCGTCGTGTGGTGTGATGGTGCGATGGGCGACGGCGCGGCATCCGGATTCCTCATCGACGCGGGCGGCGACGTCGGCGCCGATCCGCGGTCGTTCGCCGAACGGGCGGCGGAGGTCGAGCAGGCCGGCTACGACGGCGTGATCGCGGCCGAGACCAAGCACGACCCGTTCGTGTCGCTCACCGCCGCCGCGATGCGCACCGAGCGGGTGAGCCTTGCCACCTCGATCGCCGTGGCGTTCGCGCGCAGCCCGATGACGGTGGCCGAGACCGCGAACGACCTGCACCTGCTGTCGCGGGGCCGGTTCGTGCTCGGACTCGGCTCGCAGGTGCGGCCGCACATCGAGAAGCGGTTCTCGATGCCGTGGTCGGCTCCCGCCGCGCGCATGCGCGAGTACGTCACCGCGGTGCGCGCGATCTGGCGCTCGTGGGAGACGGGGGAGCCCCTGGCCTTTCGCGGGGAGCACTACCGGCACACGCTCATGACGCCGTTCTTCTCGCCCGGCCCCAACCCGTTCGGGAACCCGCCGGTCTGGATCGCGGCGGTCGGCGAGCGCATGACGCACACCGCCGGCGCCGTCGCCGACGGCCTGATCGCGCACAGCTTCACGACCCCGCGCTACCTGCGCGAGGTGACGCTGCCGGCGCTCGAGCGGGGCGCCGCCTCCGCGGGGCGCGATGCGCGCACGCTCGGCATCTCCCTGCCCGCCTTCGTCGCCGTGGGCGACACGGCGCGCGAGCTCGACGACGCGATGAGGGCGACGCGTGCGCAGATCGCGTTCTACGCCTCCACCCCCGACTACCTCCCGGTGCTCGCGCTGCACGGCTGGGAGGGCGTGCACGAGCGGCTGCACGCGCTGTCGCGCAGCGGCGGCTGGGCCGAGATGGCCGCCGAGGTCTCCGACGACATGCTCTGCGCGTTCGCCGCGGTCGGGTCGCCGGCCGAGGTCGCCGCCGGGCTGCGCGAGCGGTTCGACGGGCTCGTCACGAGGATCTCGTTCTACGCCAGCAGCCCGATGGGCGACGAGACGGCGGCGGCGCTGCTGGCCGCGCTGCGCGCCTGAGGGGATCTTGTGTGAGCGACACCACCCGCGCGTCCGCGGTGCAGTTCGGCGTCTTCTCGGTGAGCGACATCACGCGCGACCCGACCACCGGGCGCACTCCGTCCGAACGGGAGCGCATCGCGGCGAGCCTTCAGATCGCGCGGCACGCGGAGGAGGTCGGCCTCGACGTCTTCGCGATCGGCGAGCACCACAACCCGCCGTTCTTCTCGTCGAGCCCCACGACCCTGCTCGCCGCGGTCGCCGCGCAGACCGAGCGGCTCATCGTCTCGACCGCCACGACGCTCATCACGACCAACGATCCGGTCACGCTCGCCGAGGACTACGCGCTGCTGCAGCACGTCTCCGGCGGCCGCATGGATCTGATGCTCGGCCGCGGCAACACCGCGCAGGTGTATCCCTGGTTCGGCAAGGACCTCCGCGAGAGCCTGGCGCTCACGCTCGAGAACTATGCGCTGCTGCACCGGCTGTGGCGGGAGGACGTCGTGGACTGGGAGGGCGCGTTCCGCACGCCGCTCAAGGCCTTCACGTCGACGCCGCGCCCGCTCGACGACGTGCCGCCGTTCGTGTGGCACGGCTCGATCCGCACGCCGGAGATCGCCGAGCTGGCCGCGTACTACGGCGACGGGTTCTTCGCGAACAACATCTTCTGGCCCGCGGAGCACTTCCAGCGCCTCATCGGGCTGTACCGGCAGCGTTACGCGCACCACGGCCACGGCACCCCCGAACAGGCGATCGTGGGCCTCGGCGGCCAGGTGTTCATGCGCGCGAGGTCGCAGGACGCGGTGAACGAGTTCCGGCCCTACTTCGACGTTGCGCCGGTGTACGGACACGGCCCGTCGTTGGAGGACTTCACCGAGCTGACGCCCCTGACGGTGGGCTCGCCGCAGCAGGTCGTCGACCGCTACGCGGGCATGCGCGACCTGTTCGGCGACTACCAGCGGCAGCTGTTCCTCATCGACCATGCGGGGCTGCCGCTGAAGACGGTGCTCGAGCAGCTCGACCTCCTCGGCGGCGAGGTCGTGCCGGTGCTGCGGCGCGAGCTGGCCGCGCGGCGCCCGGCCGGCGTTCCCGACGCGCCGACCCACGCGGCGCGCGTGAAGGCGAAGTACGGCGATGTCGCGCCGGGCGACAGCCGCGGCGACGACCTCGCCAGCGGCGCGCCCTACCGGGACGGCGCGTAGTCCGGCGGCACGTCGTGGTCGGCGCCGTCCCACAGGTCTTCGCAGCGCACCCGCGCGGCGTCGTGCGCCGCCAGATACCCGCCCGCGCCGCGATCGCCCTCCAGCTGTGCCGCGAGGCGCGCCCAGTGCGCCCGGCCGAGGAGCACGGGATGCCCGGGCGCGTCGCCGAACACCGCGCGCGCGAGGCGCTCCGGCCCGGCGCCGGCGTCGAGCACGCGCCGGCAGACCGACACGGGCAGATCGGACACGTCGACCGGCACGACGAGCGCCGCGGTCGCGTCGGTGGCCTCGGCGGCACGCAGCGCAGCCCGGAGCGTGGCCGACAGTCCCTCCGCCCACTCGGCGACCTCGACGATCCGCGCCGCGGCGGGCACGAGGGGCGCCGCCTCGTCGCGCGCTGCGCCGAGGGCCACCAGCACCGGGGCGCACGACGCGTCCGCGAGCACCGCCGCGAGCCGCGCGACCCACGGC
>JASGDZ010000200.1:0-7091 GCA_047606835.1 Microbacterium sp.
GAGGGTGCGGGCGGGCACGCCCGAGCGCGTGGCCGGGGGTCGGGTGAGGGGCTCGGAGCCCGTGCGGCGCACGCGCCGCGGCACGCGCGGACGGGGGTCGCCGCGATCGGCGACGTGGCGCTGCGCGGTGACGAGCCGCTGTGCCCCCACGTGGCGCTGCGCGGTGACGAGGTGTTGTGCGCCCACGAGGTGCTGCGCGCCGACCAGGTGCTGCGCGCGGCGCGCCGGAGCGTCGCATCCGGTCGGTGCGAGCGAGAGCTCCTCGACGGCGATCCGCAGCGGCGCCGCCTCGCACAGGGCGATGATCTCCTCGCTCTCCTCGTCGAGCTCGGACCGTCCGTCGCCGTGCAGCCGTGCGACCGCCTGGTGCAGGCACGCGGTGAACACCCCGATCCAGGAGAAGATCATCGAGAAGCCCACGAGCTCGAGTGCCGCGAGGTTGATCGAGCCCGTCATGAAGGCGGCGATCGCCGTGACGAGGGCCACCGCCACCGCGACCGTCGCCCACATGAGTCGCGGCGGGGTGTGACGGTGCCGTGCGACCGTGACCAGGAGGATGCCGAGGAACGAGGCCATGATGCCCGACGCCGCACGGTCGTGCCAGAAGTTGTTGACGTTGAGCGGCACCATCCCCACGCTCCCGAGGCTCACCCCGGTGGTCGTGATGAGCAGGATCAGGATCCGCGACACCTTGACGCCGCGCACCTGCGCGATGACGTGCAGATCGTGGTGCACGCGTCGGGCGAACGCGACGATCAGCACCCCGGCGCCGATGAGCGTGGCGTTGAAGGTGCGGCCGGAGAAGTCGGTGAACGTGCCGAGCTCGCTGAAGTGGTGCTGCCACCACAGCGGGTCCGGCGTCGTGACGATCGACGCAGTGACCCCGACGGCGAGCACGGTCATCACCGCGAACGCGAGCCGGCGTGCGGACAGCCACACGTGCAGCCGTTCCGCGATCGCCTCCGCGGCGCGGTCGCTTGGTGAGGGGAGGGGGAGGGAGAGGAGTGTCATGGTCCGATCACGCAGCCTGGTCGGGGCACCCCGCGTGCGTCGGCTTCCCCAAGTCTCCCCTTGAGCCGTCACATCGGTGGTGCCGGGGTCGGGTACTACTGCTCCCCAGCACAACGGCGGACCGTTGCTCCTATGCTACCCCTCCGCGGCGCGATCGATATACCGCGGGCGGGTCATCTCGCAAGTCCGACACACCGTCCTGAGGAGATCTTGGGGGAAGGATGAGCGCTCAGCGCTCCAGCTCGATCCCCCACTCGAGCGTCCAGGTCTCTCCGGGGGCGAGCCGGCGCAGGCCGATGCCGCTGTTGAACGCGTTCGCGGGAGCGCTCATCGGCTCGATCGCCACCGCCTTGTGCTGTCCCGGGTAGCGCTCCGTGGTGAAGGCCTGCACATAGTCGAGGCCCGTACCCGCCCACAGCACGGCACGCCGCCCGTCCGCAGCGGCGAGCGCGTATCGCGCCCTGCCGTCGGCGTCGCGCACGACGCCGCCCCACGCGTCGTCGAGGGCGAGGTCGCCGATGCGACCGCCGCCGCGGAGGTCGAACGCCGTCCCCTCGACCGGCTCTGCGGCCCCCGGGATCATGCGCTCGTCCACCGGGAAGTGCGTCGTGGCGGGGATCGTGAGCACCAGATCGTCGGTGTCGACGTCGCCGATCGTGACGAAGGGGTGCGTTCCGACCGCGACGGGCGCGGCATCCGCACCCGTGTTGGTGACGGTGTGCGTGACGTGCACCCCCGCGTCGGTGAGCGCGTAGCGCACGGCGGTGTCGAGCTGGAACGGGTAGCCCGACTGCGGGAACACCGTCGCGGTCAGCTCGACCTCGCCCGCGGTGTGGATCGCGACGGCGTACGGCGTGAAGCGGAGCAGCCCGTGGCTCGCGTTGCCGAGTCTCGGCTCGGTGATCGCGAGCTGCAGTTCGGTGCCGTCGTGCGTCCAGCGGCCGTCGCGGACGCGGTTCGGCCACGGCACGAGCACGATCCCGGATGCCGACGGGGTCGTCGACCCCAGGGGGTACGGCGGCACGAGGTCGACGCCGCCGACCGTGAGGCCGCGCAGCGACGCCCCGACCTGAGCGATGTGGGCGGCGACGTCGCCGCGGCGGAGGGGGAACTGGATGCCGGTCGGCTCGGCGGGGCTGTGTGCACTCACGCGTCTCACGCTAGCGCTGCGCCGGGCGGGTTCACAGGCGGCATCCGCTAGCGTGGGAAGGTCGGCTCGGGACACCGCGATTGTCGCGGATGGGTTTGTGAGTCCAGGGGGCCGATGGTGAGCGTCGATCGACGCGCATGACCATCACACGAATGGCCCCGGCCGACGGTTGTCCGGGTATGCCCGCGCGTGCGGGCGCTGCTTTGTGCGCAGAGAGAACCCAGAAGGACACGAGATGAGCCCCAAGAACAAGAAGCCGGCCGGAGGCCGTGCGCAGAGCTTCGACCCCCGCTACGGCAAGAAGCATCAGGATGCCAAGCGCCGTCCGGGGGACGCCTCGGGCGGAAAGCCGGGCAGCAAGAGCCCGAATCACCGCGGCTACCGCGCTCCGGAGGCCGATGCGGCCCCGGCCAAGAAGCGCTGGACCGCGCAGGAGAAGGCCGGGCGGGATGCCGCGCGCGGCATCCGCACCCACGCGCACGACGACCGCGCGCGTGGTGACCGTGCGCGCAGCGACCGTCCGGCCCGTTCGTTCGAGGATCGTCCGGCCCGTGCGCACGACGACCGTCCGGCCCGTTCGTACGACGACCGTCGTCCCTCATCCGGGGGCCGTTCGGACGAGGCCCCTCGTCGTGTGCACGAAAAGACCGGTCGGTACGGCGACACGCCGCGGGACGATCGTCGCGGCCCGGCGCGGCGCGATTCCGGCCGGTCGTTCACGACACGGGACGGGGACAGGGACCGGTTCCGCCGTGACGATCGTCCGGCTCGTTCGTATGGCGACCGTCCGGCTCGTTCCCACGATGACCGTCCCCGTCGTTCGTATGACGACCGTCCGGCTCGTTCACACGATGACCGTCCCCGCCGCTCGTACGACGATCGTCCCCGCCGCGATGCCGACGTGAAGGCGCACGAGGAGCACGCCGACGTCGTGCACGAGCGGCTGCAGGCGCAGGCCGTCCAGGCGGAGGAGGTGTCGGAGACGACCTTCGGCGATCTCGGCCTTGGCCAGAACATCGTGCGCGCGCTCGCCGACCTCGGCGCGGCGGCGCCGTTCCCGATCCAGGCGGCGACGATCCCGCCGATCCTGGAGGGCAAAGACGTGCTCGCCCGCGGCCGCACCGGCTCCGGCAAGACGATCGCGTTCGGCGCGCCGCTCGTGGAGAACGTGCTGCGCGGCCAGGCCGGTCAGCGCCGTGCTTTCGGTCGCGCGCCGAAGGCGCTCATCCTCGCCCCCACCAGGGAGCTTGCGCTGCAGATCGACCGCACCGTGCAGCCCATCGCGCGCAGCGTGGGCCTGTTCACGACGCAGATCTACGGCGGCGTGCCGCAGGCCCGCCAGGTGGGCGCCCTGAAGAAGGGCGTCGACATCGTCATCGGCACCCCCGGCCGCATCGAAGACCTCATCGAGCAGGGCCGGCTCGACCTCTCCGAGGTGCGCGTCGTCGTGCTCGACGAGGCCGACCACATGTCGGAGCTCGGGTTCCTCGAGCCCATGCAGCGCATCCTGCGCCTCGTCGAAGCGGGCGCGCAGAAGCTGCTCTTCTCCGCCACGCTCGACCGCGAGGTCGCCGCGCTCGTCGACGAGTTCCTCGTCGAGCCGGCTGTCTACGAGGTCGCCGGCGAGGACCAGGACTCCGGCACGATCGACCATCGCGTGCTCGTGATCGACCACCGCGACAAGGCCGAGATCCTCGGCTCGCTTGTCGACCGGGAGGGCAGGACGCTCGTCTTCGCCCGCACCCGTGCCTACGCCGAGATGCTCGCCGAGCAGTTCGACGACGCCGGCATCCGCGCGGTCGCCCTGCACGGCGACCTCAATCAGGCCAAGCGCACCCGCAACCTGGAGCGGCTCACGTCTGGCCGGGTCAACGTGCTGGTGGCGACGGATGTCGCGGCCCGTGGCATCCACGTCGACGACATCGATCTCGTGGTCCAGGCCGACGCGCCCGACGAGTACAAGACGTATCTGCACCGCTCCGGCCGCACCGGTCGTGCCGGTCGGTCGGGCACGGTGGTCTCGCTCGTCACGCGTCAGCGGCGGCGCCGCATGGCGGAGCTGCTGGAGCGCGCGCAGATCGAGGCGCCGTTCGACGAGGTGCGTCCCGGCGACGACCTGCTCGAGGAGCTGTCCGGGCGACAGGTGGTCCCTGAGTAGGCGGCATGGCCGCCGTATCGAAGGGTGGTCCCTGAGTAGGCGGCGGGTTTCGATACGCCGCCTGCGGCGGCTGCTCACCCACCGGGGGGACGGCGCCTGCGGCGGCTACTCAACCACCGGGGGGACGCCGCCTGCGGCGGCTGCTCGATCACCGGAGAGGGCCCGTGCGCGATCAGCGCGCGAGCGGGTTGCGCGTGCGCAGTCGCGGGAACCACGAGAAGTCGCGGTCGGCCGACCACAGCTCGCCGACGCCGTGCGCGAGGCAGATCGCGGCGATGCGCGCGTCGTGGACGCGCGCCCCGGTCACGTCGCCACGCGCGAGGAGGTCGCCGAGCTCCGCGAGGTGCGCGGGCGACTCGTGCAGGAGTCGAAGGTTCGGCAACGCGGCCAGGGCGTCGACGACCGCCATCGCCGTTGAGGCCGGCGTCGGCGGGGCGTAGATCCGCGGATGCGTGACCACCGCCAGGAACTCGTGCACGCACGGCCACGGGATCGCCCACGGGGCGCGCCCGCTCGCGAGGTCGCGAAGCACTGCGGACGCGGACGCGTGGTGCGGGCTGTCCTCGCGGTGCGCATACACGAGGAGGTTGGTGTCGACGGCGATCACGGTGTCATCCGGGCAGCCCGTATGAGCGGGCGATCGTGTCCGCAGGGTCGAGTTCTGCGACGAGGCCCTGCCCGCCGACGGTCGGGAGGTGGAAGTCGACGGGACCGACGCTGCGACGTCTGTCGAGCTCGCTGCGCAGGGCATCGACGACCAGCCCGCGCAGCGTCGTGCCCTCTGCGCGGGCCGTCGACTTCGCCTCGGCGGCGAGGCTGTCGGGCAGGTCGATGGTGGTCTTCATGTCGTCATGATACCGCTCCACCCGTATTCCCGTATGAACGATACGGGAATACGGGAGATCTGGATGCCGGGACGGAACACCTGCTCAGAACAGCCGCTCCGGCTCGGCGGCGCCCGGGGCCGGCTCGGCAGCGCGGCCGCGAGACGTCGTCACCACGCGCGTCGCGAGCCCGGGCGACCCGCGCGGCTGGTCCTCCTCGGCTCGCCCGTCGAGCCCGTGCACGCGCAGCAGCGGCCGCACGCGCTTGGCGAGCTGTGACCGGTACGCCTTCGGCGCATACGCGGACGCACCGGGGTACAGCCCGAGATACGACGAGACGAGCTCGGGATGCGCGCGCCGCAGCCACTGCAGGTACCACTGCTTCGCGCCCGGGCGCAGGTGCAGCGCACCGAACACGACCCGGCCCGCCCCTGCTGCGGCGATGCGGGCGAGCGCGTCGTCGAGCGCGGGGATCGAGTCGGTGAGGTGGGGGAGGATCGGCATCAGGAAGACGGTGACGCGGAAGCCGGCGTCCACCGCCGCCCGCACGGTCTCAAGACGCGCGGTCGTCGTCGGCGTGCCCGGCTCCACGGACTTCTGCAGTGCATCGTCGAACACCGCGATCGACATCGCGAGCGACACCTGCACGTGCTGTGCGGCATCCGCCAGCAACGGCAGGTCGCGGCGCAGCAGCGTGCCCTTCGTGAGGATCGAGAAGGGCGTGCCCGAGTCCGCGAGCGCCTGGATGACGCCGGGCAGGAGGCGGTAGCGGCCTTCGGCGCGCTGGTACGGATCGGTGTTGGTGCCGAGCATGACCGGCTCGCGTCGCCACGAGCCGCGCGCGAGCTCTCGCCGCAGCACGTCGGCCACGTTCACCTTCACCACGATCTGCGAGTCGAAGTCGTGCCCCGCGTCGAGGTCGAGGTATTCGTGGGTGTTGCGGGCGAAGCAGTAGGCGCACGCATGGCTGCAGCCCCGGTAGGGGTTGACCGTCCAGTCGAACGGCATCGACGAGGCGCCCGGCACGTGGTTCAGGGCGCTCCTGGCCATCACCTCGTGGAACGTCACGCCCGCGAACTCGGGCGTCGTCACCGATCGCACGAGACCGTCGAGGCGCTCCAGGCCGGCCAGGGCCGCGGCATCCGTCGCACCCAGCTCCTGACCTCGCCATCGCATGCGTCCATGGGAACAAAAATACGAAGCATTGTCAAGCATGCGGGGCGGATGATCGAACGACAGGGGATTCCAAGGACACGGGGGCACAATGGGTCCGGTGAAGACCCCCGGCTTTCGGCATGTTCCCGGCGTGCGCCCTGCGTTGCGGAGCGTCGGTGCGCGTACAGTCGCCGACCCCGCGCGTCACGCCCGCCGTCGGCATCGCGGCCTGCGTGCGGGGGCGGGACTCGGCGCGGTCGCGCTGGCCGCGGTGGTCGGCTTCACGGCGGCTCTGGCCGTGGGGACCGCGGGGGCGTCCGCGCCCGTCGCGGCGCCGGAGTCGACGCCGACGGCCACCGCCACCCCGCGACAGACGCCGCCGCAGCTGGTGTCGACGCCCCTGCCGGCGCTGCCGTGCACCCTGCCCGACGTGATCGACGCGCTCGACCGAGGCGACGACGACGCCGTCGTCGCGGCGATGGGCGGGGGCGCCGCGATGCGGGCGCTCGTCGTGGCCGGCGATGCTCCGTGCATCGACCTCAGCGACCCCGCGCGGATCTGGATGGTGGTCGACAAGACGCGCCCCTACGATCCGCTGCACTACACGCCGGAGCAGATGGCCCGCGTGCAGGACATGCGCGTCATCAACCAGGGGATCCTGCGCACGGATGCCGGCGCGGCCCTCACCCGGCTCGTCGCCGCGGCCGACAAGGCCGGTGCCGGAGAGCTCGCCATCACGAGCGGCTACCGCTCGTACGACAACCAGGCGCTCCAGTACTCGGGGCGCGTCGCC
>JASGDZ010000201.1:0-9559 GCA_047606835.1 Microbacterium sp.
AGTTCCCGAACGTGCTCACGATGCGGGCGAGCATCGCGCCGGCGCGATCGACCAGTCCGAGCGCCCACTCGTCGCCGGTCCGGGCAAGGTCGAACACCGCGGGCGCATCGATCTCGGGGAGGCCGGCGCGGATCGGATGCCCGGGGTCGAGGTCGCCCGCGGACTCCCGCGCCCACGTGGCGATGAGATACCCGATGCCGTGAGCGCTGCCGACACCCTGCACGTGGTCGAAGGCGACGGGCTCCCCGGCGCCGCCGTGCGCGCCGCGCAGCACGTTCCCGTCGACGACGACGCCCGCGCCGAGCCGCTCGCCGGCCAGGAGCACCACGATGTCGTCGAGCCCCTGCGCCGCGCCGACCGCGCGCTCGGCGACCGCGGCGAGGGAGGCGTCGTTGTCGATGCGCACGATGGGGCTCCACTCCCGCAGGAGCGTGACGAGGTCGGGGTTGACCCGCTGCCAGAAGCCGGTGGGATGCGGGGGCGAGGCGCCGTTCGCATCGACCGGGGCGGGCACCCCCGCGCACAGCGCGATGATGTCCGAGCGCGGGCGTCGCGCACGGCCCAGCGCCTCGTCGATGACCTCGGCGACCGCGCGGCGACGCACCTCCGGCTCGCCGGGGGAGTTCTCCTGCTCGGTCTCGTGGACGAGCCCCGACAGCGTGTGCGCCGTCGCGAGCGTCTTGCCCCGCAGGTCGGCGACGATCGCGGTGAGGTGTGCGCGACCGGCATCCACCCCCACGACCACGCCCGCCTCGGCGCGCAGCTCGAAGCGTCGCGCGGGTCGCCCCTTCAGGTAGTCGCCCGCCTCGCGGGCGTTGGGGAGCTCGCGCAGCAGGCCGAGGCGCGTGAGGGTCTGCATCGCCTCGATCGCCGTCGACCGGGTGAGCCCCGTCGTGGCCATCGCGTCGGTCGCGGTGAACTCCGCGGCATCCCAGGCGTGGGCGAGCACGGCGTCCAGGCTCGTGCGCCGGGAGCCCGTGGTCGTCGCGATCGGGCGCCCGGGTGTTGACTGCGCCATCGCCATCCTGCAATACTGCCGTCCAGTTGTTTATTTGGCGAGTAGATCTACTCGTCGAACGATCGACGTGTCGCGAGGAAGCGAACGGAGGACGATGGTGTCAGTGAGAACGAGACGTGCGCGCCGGGTGATCGCCGCGGGGATCACCCTCGCACTGGGGGGTGCCCTGCTTGCCGGTTGCTCCGCGGACGGGCGTGAGACGATCCGCTTCGCGTTCAGCAAGCGCGAGGCGATCCCGTTCATCACCGAGCTCGTGGACGGCTACAACGCGTCGCAGGACGACATCCGCGTCGTCCTGGACACCTCGGGCGTCGATCCGGTCGCCGCGAGCTTCGTGCGCGGCAACCCGCCCGACGTCGCGCTGGCGAACTACAACATGGAGACCTCGCGCTTCGTGCAGCGATGCGTGCTCAGCGACCTGTCCGACACCACAGCCGCGTCGACGATCACCGACGGCCTCGACGTGCTGATGGACCAGTACGGCCACTGCGAGGGTCGCACGAGCGCGCTCCCCTACTCGGTCATGGCGTCGGCGGTCATCTACAACAAGCAGATCTTCGCCGAACAGGGCATCGAGGTGCCGACGACGTGGGACGAGCTCATCGCCGTGTGCGAGAAGCTCAAAGCGGCCGGCATCGACCCGTTCTACGGCACGTTCAAGGACGGCTGGACGATCGGCCAGGGCTGGTTCGACTTCACCACCGGCGGGATGATCGACACCGTCGACTTCTTCGCGCAGCTCGCGGAGGAGGGCACGGACGTCGGGTCGGACTCGGCGGTGTCGTTCCAGAAGGACTTCGCCGAGCCCGTCGAGCGGATGCGCGAGCTCGGGCACGACTACACGAACTCCGACGCGAACAACAAGGCGTACAACGACGGGAACTTCGACTTCGCGAACGGCGAGGGCGCGATGTACATGCAGGGGCCGTGGGCGATCGTCGAGATCTCCAGCATCCTGGAGTCCAACGGCCAGGACCCCGACGACGTGCTCGGCACCTTCCCGCTGCCGATGGGCGACGACGCGAGCAACAACAGCGTGCGCGTCAACATGGACCTCGCGGCCTGGATCCCCGAGGCGTCGAAGCACAAGGAGGCGGCGCGCACGTTCCTGGAGTACCTCTACCAGCCCGAGGTCATCCAGGCCTACAACGAGTCGCAGCTCGGCTTCACCCCCACCAAGACCGCGCCGGCCTACGACGACCCGCGCATGGCGGGCGCCTACGAGGCGTACGCGGCGGGCAAGGTCTACCAGGGGGCCTCGGTGCTCGTGCACCGGTCGATCCCGATCATGAACTACATGCAGGACCTGATGAACCGGGACGACCCGGTCGCGACCCTGAAAATCATCGACGCTGACGTCGCGCGCATCGCGTTCCGCCAGTAGAGCCCGGACGAAGGAGTCTTTCGAATGTCAACGACGAGTGCGGTGGTGACGCAGGGCAAGGTGCGTGCCACCAGGCGCCGCATCGAGCCGGTCTACTGGTGGATGCTCGTGCCCACGGTGATCATCTTCACCCTGGCGATCACGATCCCCGGCATCATCGGCATCTTCTACAGCTTCACCAACTCCATCGGGATCGGCGACTGGGACTTCATCGGGCTCACGAACTACATCGCCATCTTCAGCGACCCGGCGATCCTGCAGAGCTACCTGTTCACGTTCGGGTTCTCGCTGGTCACCGTGATCGTGGTGAACGTGATCGCCTTCCTGCTGGCGGTGGGGCTCGTCTCGCGCATCCGGTTCAAGGTCGGGCTGCGCGCGATCTTCGTGATCCCGATGGTCATCTCGGGCATCATCATCGCCTACGTCTTCAACTTCCTGTTCTCGAACTCGTTCACCTCGCCGAACGGTCTGCTGGGGCTCCCCTGGCCCGAGGTCAGCATCCTCGCCAACCCCGACCTGGCCTGGCTCGCGATCGTGTTCGTGACGGCGTGGCAGGCGATCCCGGGCACGCTCCTGATCTACATCGCGGGCCTGCTGTCGATCCCCGGCGACGTGTACGAGGCGGCCGACATCGACGGTGCGAGCAAGACGCAGGCGCTGCTGCGCATCACGGTGCCGCTCGTGTTCGGTTACGCGGTGATCAACTTCATCCTCGGGTTCAAGGGCTTCCTCAACGCCTATGACATCATCGTCGGCCTGACCGGCGGCGGACCCGGCACCGCCACCCGCAGCATCGCGATGTCGATCATCGGCGGGTTCACCAGCGGCGACTTCGCCTACCAGATGGCGAACGCGACGCTGTTCTTCGTCGTCGCCGTCATCATCTCGATCCTCCAACTCTCGCTGACTCGCGGAAGGAGCGCACTCTGATGTCATCGGAAGCCATCGTGACCACGGCGACCGTCGCCACCGGAGGTCACAAGCCCAGGGTGAAGATGGAGCGGGTGAACTGGTCGGGGACCATCATCCTCATCCTCTGCTCCGTCACCATCCTGCTGCCCCTGTACGTGACGATCTCGATGGCGTTCAAGACGCAGGACCAGGCGCGCGACACGAGCCAGGCGTTCGCGCTGCCGGCCCCGTTCAGCCTCGACGGCTTCGTCGCCGCGTGGCAGCTGACCAATTTCCCCGCGGGCGCTGCGATCTCGCTGTTCGTGACCGCGGGGACGGTGGTCGCGACGATCTTCCTGGCCGCGTTCGCGTCGTACGCGATCGTGCGCAACTGGGAGCACAAGTTCTTCCGCTACTCGTTCTTCTACCTGCTCGCGGCGATGTTCATCCCGTTCCCGGTCGTCGCCCTCCCGCAGATCCAGCTCACCGGCCAGTTCGGGCTCGACAACCCGGTGGGCGTCGTGATCCTCGCGACGATGTTCCAGCTGAGCTTCTCGGTGCTGCTGTTCACGGCGTTCCTGCGCTCGATCCCCCTCGAGCTGGAGGAGAGCGCGCGCATCGACGGAGCGACGACGTGGCAGACGTTCTGGAAGCTCATCTTCCCGCTCCTGGCGCCGATGAGCGCGACGGTCGGCATCTTCGCGTTCCTGTACGCCTGGAACGACTTCATGATGCCGTCGCTGATCATCTCCGACCCGGCGCTGACGACGCTGCCGGTGCGCCAGAACATCTTCCAGACGCAGTTCAGCAACAACTACAACATCTCGTTCGCGTCGTACCTGATGGCGATGGCGCCCGCGATCATCGCCTACCTGTTCACGCAGCGCTGGGTGATGGAGGGCGTCACGCAGGGGGCAGTGAAGGGATGACCGCTGCCCCGTGGTGGCGTCAGGCCGTCGTCTACCAGATCTACCCGCGCAGCTTCGCGGATCTCGACGGCGACGGGCTGGGCGATCTCCCCGGCATCGCCTCGCGGTGCGACTACCTCGCCGGGCTCGGCGTCGACGCGGTGTGGCTGAGTCCCTTCTACCCCTCGGCGCTCGCCGACGGCGGGTACGACGTGGCCGACTACCGCGACGTCGACCCGCGGCTGGGGACGCTCGACGACTTCGACGACCTGGTCGCCGCCCTGCACGCGCGCGGCATCAGGGTCGTGGTCGACATCGTGCCGAACCACACGTCGGATCTGCACGAGTGGTTCCAGGAGGCGCTCGCGGCCGGGCGCGGCTCGGCGGCCCGCGAGCGCTACATCTTCCGCGAGGGCACGGGCGACGACGGTGCGCAGCCGCCGGCCGACTGGGTCTCGGTGTTCGGCGGGTCGGCGTGGGAGCGCGTCGCCGACGGGCAGTGGTACCTGCACAGCTTCGCCAGGGAGCAGCCCGATCTGAACTGGGACCACCCCGACGTGCGCGCCGACTTCCTCAAGACGCTGCGGTTCTGGTCCGACCGCGGGGTGGACGGCTTCCGCATCGACGTCGCGCACATGCTGACCAAGGACCTCACCGAGCCGCTGCCGTCGCACGAGGAGCTCACCCTCATCCCGCTGGACGGCAACCACCCGCTCATCGACCGCGACGACGTGCACGAGATCTACGCCGAGTGGCGCCGGGTCTTCGACTCGTACGACCCGCCGCGCACGGCGGTCGCCGAGGCGTGGGTGCACCCCTCCCGCATCCATCTCTACGCGCGCCCCGAGAGCCTCGGCCAGTCGTTCAACTTCGACCTGCTGATCGCCGACTTCGACGCGGCGCAGTTCCGCCGGATCATCGCGGACAACCTCGCCCTCGCGGCGGAGTCGGGGTCGTCGAGCACGTGGGTGCTGTCGAACCACGACGTGATCAGGCACGCCACGCGGTACGGCCTGCCGAAGATGGGCATGGCCGAGCAGTGGCGCCACGACGGCGAGCGACCGGGCAACGCGTGGCTGCGCTCGGGAGGGACAGACCCCGTGCTCGACCGCGAGCAGGGGGCGCGCCGTGCCCGCGCCGCGACGCTGTTCCTGTTCGGGCTGCCCGGCTCGACCTACATCTACCAGGGCGAGGAGCTCGGGCTGCACGAGGTGCCCGACATCCCTGCCTCCGACCGGCAGGACCCGACGTTCTTCCGCACCGAGGGCGCGGAGATCGGCAGAGACGGATGCCGCGTTCCGCTGCCGTGGACGGCCTCGGGTCCCTCCTTCGGCTTCGGCCCGGGCGGCGCGCACCTGCCGCAGCCGGCCTGGTTCGCATCGGCGGCCGTCGCCGTGCAGGACGCCGACCCCGCCTCGACGCTGAGCCTGTACCGCCGCGCCCTGGCGCTGCGGCACCGGCTGCAGTGCGAAGAGGGCCTGGAGTGGGTGGACACCGGGCGCGACGACGTCCTGAGGTTCCGCCGCCCCAACGGGTGGGAGACGGTCACCAACTTCGGGGTCGACCCCTATCCGCTCGGCGACGGCGCCCGGATCGTGCTGCGCAGCGAGCCGGGCGACGATCCGGTGGTCGACGGGTCGTCCACGGTGTGGCTGGCGCCGGCTGACTCGTAGGCTCGTTCCGGTCCACAAGCGAGGAGATGGCCGTAACCGAGGAGGGTTCGGGCGCCCGGCATCCTCAGTTGTGTCCATCTCCTCGGTTGTGAGCGCTTCGGTCGCGGCTGTGAACGCGTCGCCCGCCTCGTCGGCCTCTTCCGCGCCGTAAGCTGGCACGATGAGCGACGAAGCCATCGACACGCGGTACCGCGACGCCTCCCTTCCGGTCGACGAGCGGGTCGACATCCTCATCTCCCAGATGACGCTGGAGGAGAAGGCGGGCCAGTTCTTCCACACCATGATCTCGGCGGGGGATGACGGCGAGCTCTCCGAGGGAAACCCCGCCTTCGGCATCGCGTCGAACCGCGAGTACGTCGCCGAGCGCCACTTCTCGCACTTCAACCTGCTGGGCGCGGCTCCCTCGGCCTCCGCCCTCGCCCGCTGGCACAACCGGCTGCAGGAGCTCGCCGCGGCGACGCGCCTCGGCATCCCGGTGACGCTGTCCACCGACCCGCGGCACTCCGCGACCGAGAACCCCGGCGTCGCGATCTTCACGAGCGCGTTCTCGCAGTGGCCCGAGCCCCTCGGGCTCGCTGCGACGCGGGACGCGGCGCTGGTGGAGCGCTTCGGCGACATCGCACGGCAGGAGTATGCCGCCGTCGGCATACGGGTCGCCCTGCACCCCCAGGTCGACCTCGCGACCGAGCCGCGGTGGTCGCGGCAGCTGCAGACCTTCGGGGAGGACGCCGCGCTCGCGGGAGAGCTGGGCGCCGCGTACGTGCGCGGGTTCCAGGGCGCGTCGTTCGGGCCGGGGAGCGTGTCGACCATGACGAAGCACTTCCCCGGCGGCGGCCCGCAGAAGGACGGCGAGGACCCGCACTTCGCGTACGGCCGCGAACAGGTGTACCCGGGCGGCGAGTTCGAGCTGCACCTGAAGCCGTTCGAGCCCGTTCTCGCGGCCGGCGGACGGCAGATCATGCCGTACTACGGGATGCCGGTGGGCACCGAGTACGAGGAGGTCGGGTTCGGGCTGAACAAGAGCGTCATCACGGGCCTTCTGCGCGAGCGGTTCGGGTTCGACGGCATCGTGTGCACCGACTGGGGGCTCATCACCGACCAGGCGATCATGGACGCCGACTTCCCTGCGCGCGCGTGGGGCGCCGAGCACCTGACCCCGCACGAGCGCATGGCGAAGATCCTGGATGCCGGCTGCGACCAGTTCGGCGGCGAGGCGTGCGAGGACATCCTGCTCGACCTCGTGCGGTCGGGGCGCATCGCCGAGGAGCGGCTGGACGTGTCGCTGCGGCGCATCCTGCGGGAGAAGTTCGAGCTCGGGCTGTTCGAGAACCCGTACGTGGATGCCGAGGCGGCCGATGCGATCGTGGGCTGCGCGCCGTTTCGCGAGGCCGGGCTCGAGGCGCAGCGCGCGTCGATCGCGGTGCTCTCCAACGGCGGCGCGCTGCCGTTCGCGCGCGGAGCGAAGCTGTACCTCGAGGGCGTCGACCCCGCCGTCGCGGCCGGGTACGGCGAGGTCGCCGGCACGCCGGCGGAGGCGGACCTCGCGATCCTGCGCATCCCGGCGCCCTACGAGCAGCGCGGCTCGATGTTCGAGAACTTCTTCCACGCCGGTTCGCTGGACTTCTCCGCCGAGCTGATCGCGCACGTCGCGGAGGTGTCGGCGGCCGTGCCCACGGTCGTGGAGGTGTTCCTCGACCGGCCCGGCATCCTCGCCCCGATCGTCGAGGCGGCGAACGCCGTCGTGGCGAGCTGGGGCGTGAGCTCGGCGGCCCTGCTCGACGTGCTCAGCGGCGCGGCGCCGGCGCGCGGGAAGCTGCCGTTCGACGTGCCCCGCTCGATGGCCGCCGTGGAGGCATCCCGCCCCGACGTCCCGTTCGACACCGAGGACCCGCTCTTCCGCTTCGGGCACGGCCTCCCGCTGTGACCGCCCGCCGCGCTTACTCCGAGCCGGCGGGGCCGTAGGCTGGCGGGATGCCACGCATCCTCGCCCGCCGTCCCTCTCCGCAGCTCGCCGACGGCGAGCTCACCCACCTCGAGCGCGCTCCCGTCGACGCCGCGCTCGCGCTGAGCCAGTGGGAGCAGTACGTCGACGCGTTCCGCTCGCGCGGCTGGGACGTGACACAGATCGAACCCGCCGACGAGCACGCCGACGGGGTCTTCGTCGAGGACACCGTGGTGATGTTCGACGACCTCGCGGTGCTCACGCGCCCCGGTGCGCCCTCGCGTCGCGGAGAGGTGGAGACCACGCGTGCGGCGCTTCGCGCCCTCGGCATCGCGCACGACGAGATCCGCGCGCCGGGCACCCTCGAAGGCGGAGACGTGCTCAAGGTGGGGCGCACGGTGTACGTCGGCCGCACGCTGCGCACCGACGAGAACGGCATCGCGCAGCTGCGCGATCTTCTCGCCCCGCGCGGGTGGGAGGTCGTCGCCGTGCCGGTGACCCGGCGCCTGCACTTGAAGAGCAGCGTCACGGCGCTGCCCGACGGCACCGTCATCGGCTACCCGCCCGCGGTCGACGACCCGGCGGCGTTCCCGGCGTTCCTGCCCGTCCCCGAGGAGCACGGCACCGCGGTCGTCGTGCTCGACGAGCGCACCGTGCTGATGTCGGCCGACGCGCCGCAGACCGCCGAGCTGTTCCGCGCGCGCGGGCTCGACGTGGTCACCCGCCCGATCTCGGAGTTCGAGAAGCTCGAGGGCTGCGTGACCTGCCTCTCGGTGCGCGTGCGCGACTGAGCCCGACGCGCCGGCGTGTGCCGCCGCGTCGGCGGGTACCGCAGCCCGCGCCCTACCCCGCGCGGGGGACGACCACGACCGGCACGGGAGAGCTGCGCACGATCTTCGACGCGCTCGAGCCGAGGAACACGTGGGCGAGCAGGTGCGTCGACGACGACCCGACCACGAGCACGTCTCCGTCGGCCCAGCCGATCGACGACACGGCCTCGGCCCAGTCCGCGCCGCGAGCCAGGGTGCACTCCAGCTCGTCGCTCGCGAACCCCATCGACGTCAACTGCGTCTCGGCCTCGCGCTGCGCCGTGCGCGCCTGCACCGCCCACAGGTCGATGACCTGCGTCTCGGCGTGCGTCACGGTGTTGGTCGCGGGTGCCCGCGACGGCTGCACGAGGAACGTGACCACGCGCAGGCGCGCCGACGCCTGCCGCGCGATCTCGGCGACCCGCGTCAGCAGCGACCAGCTGGCGTCGTCGTCGCGGAAGGCGACGGTGATGCGCTGCACGCCGAGCCCGGTGCGGTACCCGCGCGGTGCGATGGCCACCGGCACCGTCGACGAGTGCACCAGCCGGTCGGTCTTGGAGGTCAGACGGATGCGGCCGGGATCGGCGTCGCCGCCCGAGCCGACGACGAGGATCGAGGCGTCCCGCTCCTCGGTCTGCTCGAGCAGCGTCTGCGGCACCGAGCGTCCCGCCACCCACACCGCCGCCGACTCGACGTCGGGATGGTGGGCCAGGTCTTCGGTCGCGAGCCGACTGCTCTCGGCGCCCTCGTCAGCCGCCCAGAGCTCGTACTCGCGGTCGGTGCCCGCCGCCGCGGGGGTGCCCCACCCGCGCGGCACCACCGAGACCGCGACCACGGGCGCGGGCTGCGAGCGCGCGAGCTGGCAGGCGAGCTCGATCGCGCTGCGATCGTTGTGGTGCGCGCCGTAGCCGACGACGTACGTCATGCCTCTTCA
>JASGDZ010000202.1:0-7309 GCA_047606835.1 Microbacterium sp.
CCCGCTCGCCGGAGCCGGAGCCGGAGCCGGAGCCAGAGCCGCCGGCCGCGGACGACGCCGCGATCGGCCTGCGCGACGTGTGGCGCGCCGCCCGGGCGCGGCACACGTCGCGCAGGCCGATCGCGGCGTCGTCCGCGGCCGGCGGCTCCGGCTCCGGCTCCGGCTCCGGCGAGCGGGCCTCCGGGATCTTCGGGGGCGGCGGCTCCGCCGTCAGCGTCGTCGCCCGGACCGGGGCGGACGAAGCAGCCGGCGACGCGGGGGGCGGCTCGGCGGATGCGGGCAGAGGGGCCGGACGACGCATCCGTCACTCCCCGCCCGTGCGCGCGAGCGCGTCGAGCAGCTGCGGCACGAGGAGGTTCACATTGCCGCAGCCGAGGGTGATCACGAAGTCGCCCGCGCGGGCGATCGACGCGGTGTGATCGGCGGCGTCCTGCCAGTCGGCGAGGAACCGCACGCGTGCGGGGTCGCGGAACGCCTGGCTCACCAGCGCCCCGGTCACACCCTCGACCGGATCCTCGCGCGCGCCGTAGACGTCGAGGACGACGGTCTCGTCTGCGAGGTCTTCGAGCACCTGCGCGAACCACGGCGACATGACCGCCGTGCGCGAATAGGTGTGCGGCTGGTGGACGGCGATCACCCGGCCCGCGCCGACGACGCTGCGCGCCGCGGAGAGGGCTGCGGCGACCTCGGCGGGATGGTGCGCGTAGTCGTCGTAGACGCTCACGCCGCGCACCACGCCGTGCAGCTCGAAGCGCCGCGCGGTGCCCGCGAAGGGTTCGACGGCGCGCACCGCGGGCTCCAGCTCGTACCCCAGCGCGATGAGCGCGGCGACGGCGCCCGCCGCGTTGAGGGCGTTGTGCACGCCAGGCACCGACAGCCGCGCCCGCGCCGAAGCGCCCGCGTGCGACAGCGCGAACGACACCGGCCCGTCGGCGACGACGTCGTGGAGCCGCACGTCGGCGGCGGCATCCGTCCCGAACGTGACGACGCGGGGATGCCGCAGCAGTGCGCGCACCCGCCGTGCGCCGGGATCGTCGGCCGAGATCACGACGGCCTCGCGCGCGGCGTCGGCGAACCGTGCGAACGCCGCGTGGAACGCGTCGTCGCTGCCGTAGAAGTCGACGTGGTCGGGGTCGACGTTCGTGATGAGCGCCACCGACGTGTCGTAGAGCAGGAACGTGCCGTCGGACTCGTCCGCCTCGATGACGAACAGCTCGTCGGCCCCGCTGCCGCTGGACGCGGCGAGCTCGGCGATGACGCCGCCGTTGACGAACGCGGGGTCGGCTCCGAGCCGGCGCAGCGCCGTGACGACCATGCCGGTGGACGTCGTCTTGCCGTGGGCTCCGGCGACGGCCACGAGACGGCGGCCGCCGATGAGCCAGTGCAGCGCCTGCGAGCGGTGGATGACGTGCAGTCCGCGCTCCTTGGCGAGCACGAACTCGGGGTTGTCGGGCCAGATCGCCCCGGTGTGCACGACGGTGTCGGCGTCGCCCAGGTTCGCCGCGTCGTGGCCGACGTGCACGACGGCGCCCAGCCTCTCCAGCTCGCGAAGCCCCGGGCTGTCGGCGCGGTCGGACCCGGAGACGCGGATGCCGCGCCCCAGGAACATACGCGCGAGTCCCGACATCCCCGATCCGCCGATGCCGATGAAGTGCGCGGCGCGGATCTCGTCGGGGATCGCAAGCGTGAGGTCGGGTCGGATCATGGCGCGACAAGTCTAGGTCGGCGCATCCGGGCGGCCGCTGAGGGCGCGCGGACCACCCCCGCACAGTCGCCGGCCGAGAATCGGAGATCTGCTGGAGATCGGATGCCTCAGCGGCAGATCTCCGACCTTCGGCAGATCTCCGACGGAGGGGTCAGCGGGCGAGCGCGCCGTCGACGAGGGCGATGACGTTCTCCGTGCCGCGCCGGGTGCCGACCGACGCGGCGGCCCGCCGCATCCGCTCCCGCCGCTGCGGATCGCGCAGCAGCGGCACGATCTCGCTCCGCACCTTCTCGGGGCTCAGCTCCGCGTCGGGGATGAGCGCCGCCGCACCGGCGGCGACGGCCGCGCGCGCATTGAGCGCCTGCTCTCCGTTGCCGACCGCGTAGGGCACGTACACGGCGGGGATGCCGAGCGCCTCGATCTCGCTCACCGTCGCCGCGCCGGCACGCGAGACCACCGCGTCGGCGAGGGCGTACGCGAGCTCCATGCGGTCCTCGTAGCGGGGTGTGACGTAGCCGGGGGCCGCGGCGTCCAGCCCCTCGCGCCGCTCGCCGGTGAGGTGGACCAGCTGCCAGCCCGCGTCGAGCACGTCGCGATAGGAGCCCGCGAACGCCTCGTTGAGCCGCTGCGCGCCGAGCGATCCGCCGAACACGAGCAGGGTCGGCCGCGCCGGGTCGAGACCGTAGTGCGCCGCCGCCTCGGCCCGTAGCGCGTCGCGGTCGAGCTCGACGATCTCGCGGCGCATCGGCATCCCGACCACCCGCGCACCGCGCAGCGGCGTGCCCTCGAACGCCACGCCGACGGCCGCCGCCGAGCGGGCGCCGAGCCGGTTCGCGAGCCCCGGCAGGGCATTGGCCTCGTGGATGACCAGGGGCACCTGCTCGCGGCGGGCCGCGACGTACGCGGGGGCCGACGCGTAGCCGCCGAAGCCCACCACGATGTCGATGCCGCGCTCGCGCAGGTACGACCGCGCCTGCGCGACGGCGCGCCGGAAGCGGACGGGGAAGGCGAGAGCTGCGCGGTCGGGCCGCCGCGGGAACGGCACCTTGTCGACGACGAGCAGCGGGTACCCGCGCTCGGGCACGAGCCGCGCCTCGAGCCCCTCGCGCGTGCCGAGGACGAGCACCTCGGCACCGCGCTCGCGCAGGCCGTCGGCGACGGCGAGCAGCGGGTTCACGTGGCCCGCGGTTCCGCCGCCGGCCAAGAGGTACGTCGTCACCCGGCGACTCTACCGACCGTCGTCTGCCTCAGCGGGATCGTGCGCGCGAACGACAGCAGCACACCGCACGCGAGCAGCACCGACAGCAGCGATGTGCCGCCCTGCGACATGAACGGCAGCGGCACCCCGAGCACGGGGAACAGGCGCAGCACCACCCCCACGTTGAGCAGCGCCTGACCGACGATCCACACCGTGATGCCGCCGGAGACGATGCGCACGAACGGGTCGTCGGTCTTGCGGATCACGTGGAACGCGCCGATCGCGAACAGCGCGAACAGCGCGAGCACCACGGCGCACCCGATGAGTCCGAGCTCCTCCCCGACGATCGCGAAGATGTAGTCGTTGGCGGCGGCGGGGAGCCAGTCGTACTTCTCCTTCGAGTTGCCGAGGCCCAGGCCGAACACGCCCCCGCTGGCGAGCCCCCAGATGCCGTGCAGCGGCTGGTAGCAGTCCTCGTAGTAGCACGACGCGGTGTCGGTGTTGAGAAAGCTCATGATGCGGCGCATGCGGTCGGGGCTCGCGATCGCGAACACCGCGATGAGCGCGGCCGACAGCACCAGCGGGATGATGAAGATCCGCAGCTTCACCCCCGAGAAGAAGAGCGCCCCGAGCGCGATCAAGAACAGCACGATCGCCGTGCCGAGGTCGTGCCCGGCCATGACGGTCGCGATGACGAGGCCGGTGACGGGCACCGCGGGGATGAACACGTGCCGCCACAGCCCCAGCAGCGTCTGCTTGCGAAACAGCACGTAGCCCAGCCACAGCGCGAGCGAGAGCTTCAGGAGCTCCGACGGCTGCGCCTGCAGTCCGCCGATCGAGATCCAGTTCCGGTTGCCGTCGTTGGACACGCCGAGCGGCGTGAAGACGAGCAGCTGGAACAGCAGTGTCGCGATGAGCGCGAGCCACGCGGTGCGCTTCCAGAAGGCGACAGGCAGACGGCTCGCGATGAACATCAGCGGGATGCCGAGCACCGCGAAGACGAGCTGCTTCGTGACCTCCGCGAACGGGTCCCCCTCGGCCTTGGCGGACGTCGCCGACAAGATCATCACGAGCCCGAAGCCGGTCAGCAGCAGAGCCGTCGACGCGATGAGGAGGAACTCGCTCGGCACGGGTGCGAAGACGCGGCCCAGCGACACGCGGGCGGCCAGTCCGCGACGGTGCGGCTCAGGCGGCGGGTCCGCCGACAGGGGGCGGGGCACCGTGCTGGTCACCGACCCCCCTCTCGATCCACGCGCGCACCGCGGCCGCGAAGCGCTCGCCCCGGTCCGCATAGGACGAGAACTGGTCGAAGGATGCCGCCGCCGGCGCGAGCAGGACCACGTCGCCGTCGTCGGCCGCCTCCGCCGCCAGTTCGACGACGCGGGCCATGACATCCTCAGTCTCATCGTGGTCGACCTCGAGCACGGGCACATCGGGCGCGTGTCGTGCGAACGCCGCGACGATGTCGCCGCGCTCGGCGCCGATCACCACCGCCGCCTTCGCCGCGGCGCCGCGCGTCGCGACGAGGCCGCCGATGTCGACGCCCTTGAGGAGCCCGCCGACGACCCAGATCGCGCCCGGGTAGGCGGCCAGCGACGACGCCGCCGCGTGCGGGTTGGTCGCCTTCGAGTCGTCGACCCACGTGATGCCGCCCGCCGTGGCGACGACCTCGATGCGGTGCGGGTCGAGTCGGAAGCCGCGCAGCGCATCGCGGATCGCAGCGGGGGGCACGTCGAGCGAGCGGGCGAGGGCTGAGGCGGCGAGGATGTTCGACACCACGTGCGGCGCGGCGAGCCCGCGCTCGCGCAGCTCGGCGACGGTGGTCAGCTCGAGCGCGCTCGTGCGGCGTTCCTGAAGGAAAGCGCGGTCGACGAGGATGCCGTCGACGACACCGAGGTCGCTCGGCCCCGGCACGCCGAGGTCGAACCCGATGGCGCGGGCGCCCTCGACGACGTCGGCGTCCTCCACCATGCGCATGGTCGCGGCATCCGCCTTGTTGTAGACGCAGGCGACGCGCGTGCGGTCGTACACGTGCGCCTTGGCGTCGCGGTACGCGTCGGCGGACCCGTGCCACTGAAGGTGGTCGTCGGCGAGGTTCAGGCACACCGCGGCGTGCGGCGAGACGGGGTCGGGCCCCTGCTGCAGGCCGAGGTACCACAGCTGGTGGCTGGACAGCTCCACGACGAGCGCGTCGAAGCCGGCCGGGTCGCGCACCGCGTCGAGCACGGGCACCCCGATGTTGCCGCAGGGCGCCGCGCGCAGGCCCCCGGCGACGAGCATCGTCGCCGCGAGTCGGGTCGTGGTGGTCTTGCCGTTCGTGCCGGTCACGAGGATCCAGTCGGCGGGCCGGCCGTCTCCACGCGGCACCTTGTCGCGCACGCGCCAGGCGAGCTCGACATCCCCCCACAGCGCGATGCCGCTGCCCCGCACCCACGCGACGACGGGATGCGCCGGCGCGAAGCCGGGCGACGCGACGACGACGTCGGGGGCGAACTCGACGAGGTCCGCGGGGACCGGGTCGAGCGCGCCGACGTGCAGCCGCGCGCCGATCGCCGGCACGAGCCGCGCGTACTCCTCCGACGCCGACTCGGTGACGACGAGCACGTCGGCGCCGAGCTCGGCGAGCGTGTCGGCGACCGAGAACCCCGTCACCGAGAGCCCCAGCACGGCCACGCGCAGCCCGCTCCAGTCGGCGTGCCAGCTCACGAGCGTGTCGAGTCGACCGCTCATGTGCGGGCGAGCCAGTCGACGTAGAAGAGGCCGATGCCGGTCACGGCGAGCATGCCGGCGATCATCCACATGCGCACCACGATCGTGATCTCCGGCCAGCCGCGCATCTCCAGGTGGTGGTGGAACGGGCTCATCAGGAACAGCCGTTTGCCCCTCGTCGCCTTGAAGTAGGCGCGCTGCAGGATCACCGAGCCCGGCCCGATGATGTAGACGCCGGCGATCAGCACGCCGAGCAGCTCGGTGCGGGTGAGGATCGACAGCGACGCGATGACGCCGCCGATGGCCATCGAGCCGACGTCGCCCATGAAGATCTGCGCCTTCGGCGCGTTCCACCACAGGAACCCCACGAGCGCACCGATGAAGGACGCCGAGACGATCGCGAGGTCGAACGGGTTCGCCGTCGGATAGCACGCGGCCTGCGTCGAGGGATCGAGCACGCTCGTGCACGACTGGTTGAACTGCCAGAACGCCAGGAGGCTGTAGGCGCCGACGACGAACACCCCGGCGCCCGCGGCGAGGCCGTCCAGGCCGTCCGTGACGTTCGTGCTGTTCGACCAGGCGACGGCGATGAACGACACCCACGCGAGGTAGAGCAACCACCCCACCACGGGGCCGAACACCATGAGAGACAGCCACGGCAGGTCGCGCACGAGCGAGATGTGCGCCGAGGCGGGTGTCTCGTCGACGATGTTCGGGAAGTTGAGGGCGAGGATGCCGAACGGCACCGCGACGATGACCTGACCGGCCACCTTGCGCCAGCCCGACAGCCCGAGGCTGCGCTGGCTGCGCACCTTCATGTAGTCGTCGATGAAGCCGACGACGCCGAGGCCGAGCATCATCCACAGGACGAGCAGTCCCGAGATCGTGGGTGGATTGCCGCCCGCATAGCAGCCGACGAGGTAGCCCACGATCGTGCCGACGATGAAGATCGTGCCGCCCATCGTGGGCGTTCCGCGCTTCTCCCCGTGGCTCGGGTTCTCGATCGCCTCGGGGGTGCGGATCACCTGCCCCCAGCCCCACGCGCGGAACAGCCGCAGGAACACGGGTGTCAGGAAGAGCGTGAACGCCGCGGAGATCGCCGCCGCCGTCAGGAGTGATCTCACGAGAAGAATTCTCCCAGACGATCCCCGAGCAACCGCAGGCCGGCCGCGTTCGACGACTTCACGATGACGCGGTCGCCGGCGCGCAGTTCGCCGGTGAGGTATTCGAACGCCTCGTCGGCGGTGGAGAAGAAGACGGCCTCACTGTTCCACGAGCCCTCGCCCACGGCCGCGAGGAAGATGCGCCGCGCGTCGTCGCCGACCACGACGATGCGCTGGATGCGCAGGCGCACCGCGAGCTCGCCGACCCGGTCGTGCTCCTCGCCGGCGAACTCGCCGAGCTCGCTCATCGCCCCGAGCACCGCCACGGTGCGCTCGTCGGGCCCGGTGATCTGCGCGAGGGTGCGAAGCGCCGCGGCCACCGAGTCGGGGCTCGCGTTGTACGCGTCGTTGATGATGCGCACCGCGTCGGAGCCCATCGGCTGCATGCGCCACCGCTCGGCGATCTCCACCGTCTCCAGCCGCGCGATCGCGTCGTCGAGCGACACCCCCAGCGCCGTCGTGGCGGCGATCGCCGCCAGCGCGTTTCCGACGTGGTGCGCGCCGATCACGCGCAGCCGCATCGCGCGCGACACG
>JASGDZ010000203.1:0-10474 GCA_047606835.1 Microbacterium sp.
ACCCGCCGCGGGCCGGCGCTCGGCCCCCGCTGCCCGTGCCGCCCCTGTCCCCGGGCGACCCGCCGTCCCCGGGCGCCCGTCCGCCGGAGCCTTCACCGCAGGCCGATGCTCGGCACAGTAGAACCGCACGAACCCGTCGTGATTCTTCGGATGCCGGTGCTTCACCGCCCACAGCTCGGTCCGCGGCAGCGGGTCGGACGAGCCGCCGCACGTCGAGCAGCGCGCGGGCTCGCCGGGGATCGCGTCTGCGAGCACGATCGGCGTCTCGAACGGGATGTCGTCCCGCCAGTCGGATGCCGCGACCACCCTCATGCCGACCTCCATCCGATCACCACTCCACGCTAGGCGATGTCGCCGTCCCTCGGCGCCGGTGCGCGCGCCCCAGGGAATCCAGCGGTGGGTGTGGATGCCGCGAAGACCCACGTCGGGCGGTCGCCGAGGCGGAGGCCATCAGCTGCCCCGGCGGGGACAAGCGATCACGGCGCCTCTGAATCAGACGCGACGGCGGGAGTCGAACCCGCAACGCGACCGGGTATGAGCCGGTGCCCGGGACCGCCCGGATCGCCGCGATGACTCGACGCTAACCCGAGACGGCGCGACCGTCACCCTGCGTATCCTCAGGTTTCGCTGTGTAACCGGAGATGACGACCCCGTTGCCTCACTGTCAAGCTCGCGGAGATGTCGTTGCGTTAGCGCCAGGTTCCGTGCCAGTCGTAGCGCGCGGCGGTGGTCTGGTACTCGCGCAGTTCAGCGACGAGCCCCTCGGCGATGCGAGCGATCGTCGCTCCGTCGAACGTGCTGCGCTGTCCACCCCAGGTGCACTCGAATGTCCACTGCGCAACCTCGCGATCGGCAGCGATGAAGTGATCGGTGATGTCCCAGCGGTGCACGATGCCGCCCGCGGCGAACCAGTCCTGCGCCCACCGGCGCACGCAGTCGCGTCCGCGATAGACCGGCCCGTAGCACTCGTCCCGCGCCCACGTCGCGGGAGCGAGCGCTGCGGCGGGGGCGGGGGACCGCCCGGTGCGGACGATGGATGCCGACGACGTCGCGATCCTCCTCGACTGCTCGCGGCGCGTGGTCGTCGTGCCCGGCTACGGGCTCGCCGTGGCGGGCGCCCACCACGCCGCCGCGGAGCTCGCCGAGATCCTACGCGATCGCGGGGTCGAGGTCGTGTTCGGCATCCACCCGGTCGCCGGGCGCATGCCCGGGCACATGAACGTGCTCCTGGCCGAGGCGAACGTGCCGTACGACGCCCTCGTCGAGATGGACGAGGTCAACCCGCGGTTCAAGACCACCGACCTGGTGCTCGTCGTGGGCGCCAGCGACGTGGTCAACCCTGCGGCGAAGTCGTCGCCAGGATCGCCGATCTCCGGGATGCCGATCCTCACCGTCGCCGACGCGCAGCAGGTCGTGTTCCTCCAGCGCTCGCTGAACCCCGGCTTCGCGGGCATCGAGAACGAGCTGTTCTACGACCCGAAGGTGTCGATCGTGCTCGGCGACGCGAAGGCGACGCTCACGAAGCTGCTCGCGACGGTGACGTCGTCGTGAGACGCATCAGCGTCGGTGCGCGGCCTCGTAGGCCTCGATGACGGATGCCGGCACCCGACCGCGGTCCGACACCGAGTGGCCGTTCTCCTTCGCCCACACGCGGATCGGGCCGTAGTCCGTCTGGCCCTTGCGACGGCGCCCGGTGCCCGACGCCTCAGCCGATCGAGCGCCGGAAACGCGGCGCCCCGCGGCGATGTAGGGCTGCAGCGCGTCGCGCAGCGCCGCGGCATGGGCGATCGTGAGGTCGATCTCATAAGCCGTGCCCTCGAGCGAGAACAGCACCGTCTCGCCGTCGCCGACCTCCAACACGGTCCCGTCGAGGTCGTCGACGAGCTGATGCACTATTTTGCGGGCCATGTCCGCCGACAATACGCGAATTCTGTGCGCAATACACGGATTGTGCGCACAATTCATGGAAAGTGACGATCCCGGATGCTCGAATGTGTCGGGGTAGGGCGCCGGCGCGCCCCCGGGGCGTCACGACCCCGGGGACGCGCGGCCGCGCGGGCGGCCTACTCGCCCGCACGCTCGCCTCGCCGGCTCCCGTCTCGCCGGCTCCCGCCTGGCCGGCCAGAAGCGATGCGCCCCACGGCGTCGCGTTCGAGCTCGACGAGGAAGCGCTTCACGTCGGATCGGCCGCCGTACTCGCCGAGGCTGCCGTCGGCGCGCACGACGCGGTGCACCGGCACGACGAGACAGATCGGCGTCCTCGCGCACGCGGTCCCCACCGCGCGCGCGGCGCCCGGCGCCCCTGCCGAGATCGCGACCTCGCCGTACGACGCGGTCTGCCCGTAGGGGATGTCGCAGATCGCCTCGAGCGCCGCGCGCGGGAACCCGCGCACGAGCCGCCAGTCGATGTCGACCTCGAAGCGCGCCCGGTCGCCGCCGAAGTACTCGTCGAGCTGCCGCACGATGTGCTCGACCGCCGTGGGGTCGTGCACCGGGACGGCCCCCACGGCGTGCGCCGCGGGCTCCAGCGCGTACTCCGGCGGGGCGTCGGTGACCTCGAGGACGACGAGCCCCTCGCCGGTCACCGCGATCACGGCGGTGCCGACGGGAGTGGGGTGGGTGCCGAAGCGCAGCGAGGTCATGCGACCCATCCTCGCCCGCACCGGCGACGCCCGCCGGACCCGATGCCGCGATCGGGGGACAACGCGCGACTCACGCCGCCTGTGCAGGAGCAGCCGATCCCGCGGCAATCGGGCGAAACTCGGCCGGGATGCCGGGTGCCCCGCGTCCGTCGGCCTAGTCTGGCGGGTGTGTGGCGAGCAGAGAGCATCGTGACGGGCGCGGAGGACGACGCCTCCCCGGCCGAGGTGACCCCGGGGGATCTGGGCGTCGCCGATGCCGATGCGCGGGTGGTGCACGTCGCCGACCCTGCACGGGATCGACTGCGCGCCGAGGCCGCGGAGCTGGGCGGAAGGTCGACCCTGGTGCGCTACCGCGACGACGCCGAGGCGGGGATCGACATCACGAAGGCGCACCCCAGCAGCCTCCCGGCGTTCATCACCGGCAAGTCCACGTTGCTGTCGAACCTCTTCCGCGACGAGGTGGCGTTGCGCACGGCGCGCATCGCCGCGTCGCGCATCACGGCCAAGAACGTCGAGCTGCGCACGGCGCGGGGGATCGACGCGGTGCATCTGGCCGTGGGGCTGGCCTCGTGGCGCATCGGCGGCCAGACCTACACCGCTCCCGTGCTGCTGCGCCCGCTCGCCATCCGCCGCCACCACGAGGACTTCGAGCTCAAGCTGCACGGCGCGTTCGCCGTCAACCCCGAGCTGGTGCGGGCGTTCCGCGAGCACTTCGGCGTCGAACTGGACGGCGACGCGTTGGCCCGGCTCGCGCTCGCCGACGGCGTGTTCAAGCCGCAGCCCGTGATCGACCAGCTGCGTGCGTGCACGTCGTCGGTCGACACCTTCAGCGTGCAGCCCCGGCTCGTGGTGTCGACGTTCGCCGACGTCGGCGGGCGGATGGCGCGCGACGGCGCCGACCTCGCGCATCCGGTGCTCGACGCGCTCGCCGGCCATGCCGCGGCCCGTGACGAGCTGACCGCTCAGAGGCCGCTTCCCGAGCGGGCCGGGCCGGACGAGCGGGCGCCGGCATCCGACACCCTCCTGCTCGACGCCGACGCCGAGCAGGAGGACGTGCTCGCCCGCATCCTGGCCGGACAGTCGCTCGCCGTGCACACCCTCCCCGGCACGGGCGGCACGCAGACCGTCATCAACGCCGTCGGCGGGCTCGTGCAGGCGGGCAAGCGCGTGCTCGTCGTGAGCGCGCGCCGCTCGACGCTGGAGGGGGTGCGTCACCGCCTCGCCGGCGTCGGCCTGCCCGGGCTGGCGGTCTGTCCGCCGAGCCTCAAGCGCGACCTCATCCGCGCGATCGGCCGCAACGAGAAGGCCGAGAAGCCGAGCGTCGCCGAGGTCGACGACGCCCTCGTGCGCCTGCGCGGCGTGCTGCGCGACTACCGCGGCGCACTGACGACGCGGCATCCCGGGCTGGGCGTGTCGCCGCTGGAGGCGCTGCGCACGCTGACACAGCTGACGAGCCGCCCGGTCCCGCCGTCCACGACGGCACGGTTCGACCTCGCCACGCTGGAGGCCCTCGCCGACGCCAGGGAGGCCGCGGCGGGCTCGCTGGCATCCGCCGCGCGCCTCGGGGAGTTCCGCTTCGGACCCGACGACTCGCCGTGGTACGGCGTCGCGTTCTCGTCGTCCGCCGAGGCGCGCGCGGCGCACGAGCTCGCCGGGCGACTGCATCGCGACGACCTCGCCGCACTGCTGGAGCGCGGGTACGAGCTCATCGGCCAGACCCGCATGCGTCCGTTCGGGACGATCGACGAGCTGGGGGAGTACCTCGCGCTCCTCGGCGGCATCCGCGACTCGCTCGACCGCTTCAGCCCGACGGTGTTCGAGCGGCCGCTCGCCGAACTCATCCAGGCGCACGGCCACCGCCGCGACGCGCCGGGCATGCGGGGCTCGACGCGCCGGCACCTCAAGCGACTCTCCCGCGAGTACGTGCGCCCCGGCGTGCACATCGCCGACATGCACGAGTGGCTCACCCGCATCCAGCAGCAGCGCACGCAATGGCAGCGCTACGTCGACGTCGGCGTCGCACCCGACGTGCCGATGGGACTGGCGGACGTGCAGGCGCTGTGGCAGCGCGTGCACGACGATCTCGACGAGCTCGACCGTCCGCTCGGGCGCACCGGCGCCGGTCGGCTCGCGGCGCTCCCTGTCGCGCAGCTCGTGCGGACGATCGCGGGCCTGGCCGCCGAGTCGGCGTTCTTCGACAACCTCATCGAGCGGGCGACGCTGCGCGCCGAGCTGGCGGAGCTCGGACTCGAGCCGCTCGTCACCGAGCTCTCGGTGCGGCACGTGCCCGAGGACCGCGTCGGCGACGAGCTGGAGTTCGCGTGGTGGCAGTCCGCGCTGGAGCACCTGTTGCGCACCGACCGTGCGCTGCTGGGCGCCAACACCTCGATCGTCGACCGGCTGGAGCGGGACTACCGGCTCGTCGACGAGGCGCACGCCGGCGCGTCGGGGCCCCTGCTGGCGTGGCAGCTCGCGACGCAGTGGCGGATCGCGATCGTCGACGAGCCCGCCGAGGCCGATGCGCTCAAGCGCGCGCTGCGCGGGAGTCCCACGCCGCGGGAGCTGGCCGCGGTCGCGCCGACTCTCACCCGGGCGCTCGTGCCGGTGTGGCTCGCGTCCCCCTACGACGTGCCCGAGATCCCCGACGACGTCCCGCTGGACACGGTGATCATCGCGGATGCCGGGGCCCTGTGCCTCGCCGAGGCCGCCCCGGCCGTGCGGCGCGCGCGTCAGGTGGTCGTGTTCGGCGACCCCGTCACCCAGCGGCCGATGCCGTTCCAGGTGGGCGCGGCGCCCGCCGACGAGGTCGAGGAGCCGGAGGAGCCCTTCGACGACGTGTCGGTGTTCGAGCGGTTCGCCGAGCTCCTGCCGGTCATGACGCTCACCCGCAGCTACCGCGCCGGCGGCGAGGATCTGGCCGAGCTCGTCAACGACGCGTTCTACGGGGGCGAGCTCGTGTCGCTGCCGTGGGCCGGTTCGTACCTCGGCCGGGGCAGCCTCGGCGTCGACTACGTCGAGGGCGGCATGGGCACGCCCGACCCGGTCACCGGCGCCGTGGAGAGCCCGGATGCCGAGGTCGCCCGCGTCGTGACCCTCGTCGTCGAGCACGCCGTCAACCGCGCGGGCGAGTCGCTCATGGTCGTGACGGCGAGCCGCAAGCACGCCGAGCGGGTGCGCGCCGCGGTCACGGCGGCGTTCGCGGGGAGAACGGATGTCGCCGACTTCGTCGCGCGCGACACGGCCGAGCCCTTGGCCGTGCTCACGCTCGAGGAGTCGGTCGCGGAGAGTCGCGACCGCGTGATCTTCTCCCTCGGGTTCGGGCTGACCAAGCACGGTCGCGTGCTCAGCGACTTCGGCGACCTGTCCACGCCCGACGGCGAGCGGCTGCTGACGGTCGGGATGACCCGGGCGCGCCGCTCGATGGTGATCGTCTCGTCGATCCGCCCGTCGGCGTTCGACGACGGGCGGCTGGAGCACGGGGCGCAGACGCTCATGGGCATCCTGAACGGCGTCGCCGCCCGTGCGCGGGAGGCCCGCCTCGAGGACCTCGCCGACCCCCTCACCCTCACTCTCGCACGTGAGCTGCGCCGGCTCGGAGCGTCGGTCGACGTGGACTATCGCGGGCTGCTGCCGCTGGTCGCGCAGCACGCGGGCAAGGCCGTCGTCGTGGAGAGCGACCCGGAGTCGCGCGGCGAGTCGCTGCGGGAGTCGCTACGCCTGCGTCCGCAGGTGCTGCGCCGGCTCGGATGGCATTACGTGCGCGTGCACGCCTTCGACCTGTACAGCGACCCGGGCGCCGTGGCGGCGCGCGTGGCCGGGATCCTCGGCATCCAGCCCGAGACCCCCACCGCCGACACCGACACGCAGCCGATCATCGTCATCGACGAGTGAGCGAGCCGGAGGAGCCGCGCCAGCGGGTGGTGCGCGAGCGCACCGGCCGCCGCGCCCGCCTCACGCCTGCGCCGGGGACGACCGAGGAGCCGGTGCCGGCGGATGCCTCGGAGTCGGGGACGGGGCACAACGACGAGCGGATGCGGCGCGAGAAGCCCCCGCACTATTGACGCGGCCCGGATCAATGCCGCGAAGCGGCGTTGATGCGGGCCGGGTCAAGGTTGAGTAGGCCGCCGCAGGCGGCCGTATCGAAACCCGGTGACCGTTCGGTTCGGGGGGATCTCGATACACCCGCGCTGCGCGCGGGCACTCGATCACCGGTGCGGGTGTGCTGCGCCGCCCCGGGGGTCGAGTAGGCGGCCGCAGGCGGCCGTATCGAAACCCGGGTGCCTTCCTCAGCTCTTCTGCTTCTCCAGCAGGTCGCGGATCTGCACCAGCAGCTCCTGCTCGCTCGGCAGCGCCTCGGGCTCCTCGGTGACGCCCGCCTTGGCGGCCTGGCGCTCCTTGAACGTGTTCATCGGGAAGACGAACACGAAGTAGACGACCAGGGCGACCGCGAGGAAGCTGATGATCGACCCGATGACGGAGCCGATCAGGAACGGACCGGCCGTGAGGCCGGAGAGGTCCTGCGCGTTGAAGACGAGCGCGATGAGCGGGCTGATGAGCCCCTCGACGATGGCGTTCACGACCGCGGTGAACGCTGCGCCGATGACGACGGCGACGGCAAGGTCGATGACGTTGCCGCGCATGATGAAGTCTTTGAATCCCTTGATCATCTCTGTACTCTCCCTTAGGTGTGCCGGCCCTTAGGTGTGCCGACTGTGCCGGTCATGACCCCGAGGACGCGGGGCTCGCGTTGGTCTTCGTCTCGGCCTTGGCAGCGGTCTTCGTGCTCGAGTCGGCGCTGGACGCTCCCGCATCCGTGCTCTTGTTGTCTCCGGTGCCGCCCGATCGGGAGTCCGTGCGGTAGAAGCCCGACCCGTTGAACGTCACCCCGATCGAACCGTACTCCTTGCGCAGCGGTCCTGCGCACTCGGGGCACTCGGTCAGCGTGGGCTCGCTGAACGACTGCACGGCGTCGAACCGGTGTCCACAAGTCTTGCACGCGTAGGCGTAGGTGGGCATCGTGTCCTTTCGGGTCAGCGCCGGCGCGGCGCGATGTCGATGATACGCGTGGGGGTGACGACGCCGTCGACGCGTTCGTCGCGGTCGTCGGAGGGAACCTCGTCGACGAGCTCGGAGTCGAACACGACCGCGTAGACCGGCGGGCGTCGCTTCATCGAGCCGAGCGTCTTGTCGAAGTACCCACGACCCCAGCCCAGGCGCATCCCGGCGCGGTCGACGGCCGCCGCGGGGATGATGAGCAGATCGACGTCGTCGACGGCGACCGGGCCGAGCCTCGCCGCGAGCGGCTCGGGCGCGCCCGTCGTGGGCTCCACCACCTCCTGATCGGGAGCGGATGCCGCCCAGTCCAGGAGGCCGTCCGCGCGCGCGATCGGAAGGAGCACCCGGATGCCGCGGGCCATCGCCCCGGCGATGAAGTCGCGCGTGCCCGGCTCGCTCGTCGTGGACAGGAAGCAGGAGACGCAGCGCGCGTCGTGAGCGGTGACGAGGCGGTCGAGCTGTGCCGTGATCCCCGCGGCCGCCTCGGCGCGCTGCACGTCGGAGAACCGCCGCCGTCGCGCGCGCTGCTCGGCGCGCAGCGCGCGTTTGGCGTGGTCGACGGCGGACGACATGCGATGATTCTAGGCCGCACGCGGAGCCACCCGTCTCATGGCGGATCGATAGGCTGGGCGCTATGCGTCACACGATGAAGGCCGTCATCCCTGCCGCCGGGTTGGGGACGCGCTTCCTCCCCGCGACCAAGGCCATGCCGAAGGAGATGTTGCCGGTCGTCGACAAACCGGCGATCCAGTACGTCGTCGAGGAGGCCGTGCAGGCGGGCATCGACGACGTCCTGGTCATCATCGGCCGGAACAAGAACGCGGTGGCGAACCACTTCGACTCGGTGCCCGAGCTCGAGGAGAAGCTCGAGGAGAAGGGCGACACGGCCCGACTCCAGCGCGTGCTGGAGACGAGCGACCTCGCGGACATCCATTTCGTCCGTCAGGGCGAGCCGAAGGGACTCGGGCACGCCGTGCTGCGCGCACGCGCGCACGTCGGGCAGTCCCCGTTCGCGGTGATGCTCGGCGACGACCTCATCGACGAGCGCGACGCGCTGCTGACGACCATGATCGCCGAGCACGAGAAGCGCGGCGCGACGGTGATCGCGCTGATGGAGGTGGACCCGTCGCAGATCCACCTCTATGGTGCGGCGGCGGTCGAGCCGACCGAGACCGCGGACGTCGTGAAGATCTCCGGACTGGTGGAGAAGCCCGCGGCGGAGGACGCGCCGTCGAACCTCGCGGTGATCGGCCGGTACGTGCTCGTGCCCGGCGTCTTCGACATCCTGGATCGCACGGAACCCGGCAAGGGCGGCGAGATCCAGCTCACCGACGCGCTGCAGGAGCTCGCCGCCGATTCCGATGGCCCCGGCGTGTACGGGGTCGTCTTCCGGGGTCGTCGTTACGACACCGGGGATAGGCTGGACTACATCAAGGCCATCGTGCAGCTGGCGACGGACCGTGAGGACCTCGGTCCCGAGCTGCGCCCGTGGCTCAAGGAGTTCGCGGCGAACCTCTAGCCGCCCGTGGAGGGGAGTGCGAGTGGAGCTCAGCACACCGCGCGTCCACGGGCCGATCTCCATCCGGCTCGTGAAGCCCCGCGACGCGAGACCGCTGCAGAACGAGCTGCTCTCCAACCGGTCGTGGCTGCGCCCGTGGGAGGCGACGAGCCCAGACGGGCCGGCGTCGTTCGACATGCGCGCCGGCGTGCGAAGGCTGCTGCAGCAGTATCGCGACGGCACCGGCGTGCCCTTCGTCATGGAGTATGAGGGGGAGCTGACCGGACAGCTCAACGTGTGGGGCATCGCGCGCGGCTCGCTGTCCTCCGCGATGATCGGCTACTGGGTGAGTGAGCGGTTCGCGGGGCGCGACATCACCCCGACGTCGGTCGCGATGGCGACGGACGTCTGCTTCGGCGAGCTGCGCCTGCACCGGATGGAGATCTGCATCAGGCCGGAGAACCGGGCGAGCCTGCGGGTGGTGGAGAAGCTCGGCTTCCGCTACGAGGGACTGCGGCGCCGCTACATCCACATCGACGGCGACTGGCGCGACCACTACGCGTTCGCTCTCGTGCGCGAGGAGGTGCCGGAAGGCGTGCTGGAGCGCTGGCTGTCGGGTCATGCCCCGCCGGATGCGGCGACGGTGCCGCCCGACCGCATGCCGGCCTGACGTCCGGCCCGTCCGTCCCGTCCGTCCCGTCGATCCGTCTATCCGGTCCTGTCCTGTCCGAAATGACCGGCCGGTCATCCGACACGCCGTCGATCCGAGCGGTCAGGGCGGCGTGTCTCGTCACGGGCCGGTCATTTCGAACGTGGGGGGAAGGGAGGCGGGTCTTCACCTTCAACGAGAGGTCGAGACTGCGACACGCGCACGGATGCCGCGGCCCGGCGGCGCGGTTCCCCTACCGTTGACCGCATGGGTGGGCAGGTGCTGGGCGGCGGGGTGATCGTCCTCGTGGCGGTGTTGCTGTGGCTGGTGTACCTGTTGCCGAGCTGGCACAGTCGCTACCAGTACAACGCCGCCGAGCGCAACGCGGTGCGCCTGAACCAGGCGCTGCGCATCCTCGCCGAGACGAGCGAGACGCCGCAGGAGGTGCGCCTCGAGCTCAACGCGCGCACCGCCCTCGCGCAGCAGCGACTGGCCAAGCGCGCCGCCGCCGAGCGAGAGCAGGCGGAGCTGGAATCGGCGCGGGCCGAACTGGAGCGCGCACGCGCCGAGCGCGACCGTGCCCGCGCCGAGCGCGCCGCGGCACGCTCGCTGCCCGAGTCGCGTCGAGCG
>JASGDZ010000204.1:0-13031 GCA_047606835.1 Microbacterium sp.
CGGAGCCGGAGCCTCGGCGGCCGGCGGGTTCGCGGGAGCAGGCGCCGCGGGAGCAGGGGCCGCGGGCTCAGTCGTCGGTGCAGCCGGCGCACCGTCGCCGATGCGCGCGAGCGCTGTGCCGACGGCCACCGTCTCGTCCTCGCCCACGAGGATCTCCTGCAGGGTGCCGCCGAACGGCGACGGGATCTCGGTGTCGACCTTGTCGGTGGAGATCTCCAAGAGCGCCTCGTCCACGTCGACGTGGTCGCCGACCTGCTTGAGCCAGCGCGTCACGGTGCCCTCGGTGACGCTCTCACCCAGCTCGGGGAGCACGACATCCTTGCCGCCGCCGGACGAGGCCGCAGCGGGCGCCTCAGGCGCAGGCGGCGCCTCGGCGGGCGCAGCGGGCTCCGCGGGCGGGGGAACCGTCGCTTCCGCGGCCTCCGGAGCGGGCGTGTCCGCCGTCGCGCCCGAGCCGTCGCCGATCCTCGCGAGGACGGCGCCGACCTCGATCGTCTCGTCCTCCTGCACGAGGATCTCCTCGATCACTCCGCTCACCGGCGACGGGATCTCGGTGTCGACCTTGTCGGTCGAGATCTCGACCAGGCCCTCGTCCTCCTGCACCGTGTCGCCGACCTGCTTGAGCCAGCGGGTGACCGTTCCCTCGGTGACGCTCTCGCCGAGCGCGGGGAGGACGACGGAAGTGCTCATGACCTGTCTCCTTAAGGATGCCGATGTCGTGTCCAGCATAGTGACGCGAACGCGCTCAGAGTGCGTGCAGCGGCTTGCCCGCGAGCGCGAGGAACGCCTCGCCGAGCGCTTCGCTCTGGGTGGGGTGGGCGTGGAGGAAGGGGGCGACGTCCTCGGGGTGGGCCTCCCACGCCACGGCCAGCTGCCCCTCGGCGATCAACTCGCCGACGCGGTCGCCGACGAGGTGCACGCCGAGCACCGGTCCGCCCTTCAGGCGCACGACCTTCGCAAGGCCGCCGGTGCCGATGATCTCGCTCTTGCCGTTGCCCGCGAGGTTGTACTCGTATGACACGACGCGCTCGGCGCCGTGCGCCTCGGCCGCCTGCGTCTCGGTGAGGCCCACCGACGCGATCTCGGGGCTGCAGTAGGTGACCTTGGGGACGTCGCGATCGGGCACCACGACCGGGTTCAGACCGGCGATCTCCTCCGCGGCGAAGATGCCCTGCTGGAAGCCGCGGTGCGCCAGCTGGAGGCCGGGGACGATGTCGCCCACCGCCCACACGCCCGGCACGTCGGTGCGCAGCCGCTCGTCGACGACGACGAATCCGCGGTCGAGGGTCACCCCCGCCTCCTCGAAGCCCAGACCCGCGGTCGCCGGCCCGCGACCGACGGCGACGAGGAGCTGGTCCGCCTCCAGCACCGTGCCGTCATCGAGGGTCACCGACACGCCGGCATCCGACTGTGTCGCACTCAGGAAGCGCACCCCGAGCCGGTAGGCGATCCCGCGTCTGCGGAACGCGCGCTCCAGCGCCTTGCTCATCGCCTCGTCCTCGTGGGGCACGAGGTGGGGCAGCGCCTCCACGATCGTCACCTCGGCGCCGAACGAGCGCCACACGCTCGCGAACTCGACGCCGATCACCCCGCCGCCGAGGATCACGACGCGAGCCGGCACGTGGTCGAGGGCGAGCGCCTGCTCGCTCGTGATGACACGACCGCCGAGCTCGAGACCGGGCAGCGTGCGGCTGAAAGAGCCGGTGGCGAGGATGACGTCGCTCCCCGTGTAGACGTCGTCGCCCACGCGCACAGCCCGATCGCCCTCCAACCGGCCCTCGCCGGCGACGGTCGTGATGCCGCGCGCTTTGAGGAGCCCTTCGAGCCCCTTGAGCTTGTTCGCGACGATGCCTTCGCGGTAGGCGGTGAGGCCGGACACGTCGATGCCCTCGAACACCGCTCGCACGCCCACCGACGCCGCGTGCCGCGTCTGGTCGGCGACCTCCGCCGCGTGCAGGAGCGCCTTGGTCGGGATGCAGCCGCGGTGCAGGCACGTGCCGCCGACCCTGTCCTTCTCGACGAGCGCCACGGATCCGCCCAGCTCCGCGACACGCAGCGCGGCCGCGTAGCCGCCGCTGCCGCCGCCCAGCACGACGACGTCGAACGTGTGCGCGGTCACGCCTGATCCTTCCCGGGCAGGGCCTTGCCCGCGACGAACTCGATGAGCGACCGCACCGTCGCCGCGGTCGGCCCCTTGTCCGTGTACCCGAAGGGTCCGCCCTTGTTCATGCCGACGCCGGCGATGTCCAGGTGCACCCACGGGATGCGCGGCGCCCCCTCCTCATCCGAGACACGGCCGACGAAGTGCCGCAGGAACAGCCCGGCGAACAGCGCTCCGCCGGCGGGGTCGCCGATCTTGGCGTTCGCGAGATCGGCGATGGGCGATTCCAGGTCGTCCACCATGTGCGCGGGGAGCGGGAGCTGCCAGGCCGGCTCGCCCGCGCGCGCCGCGGCCTCGAGGTATTCGGCCGCGGCCTCGTCGTCGCCCATGACGCCTGCGTGGCGGGTGCCGAGGGCGATCGTGATCGCGCCGGTGAGGGTGGCGACGTCCACGATGACGTCGGGATGCAGGCGGCTGGCCGCCGCGAGGCCGTCGCCGAGCACGAGGCGTCCCTCGGCATCCGTGTTGAGCACCTCCACGCTGGTCCCGTCCAGCAGACGCAGAACGTCTCCTGGGCGGGTGGCGCGGCCCGACGGCATGTTGTCGGCGATGCACAGGAAGGCCGTCACGCGCACCGGGAGCTCCTGCGCGGCGACGGCTCGCAGGACGGCGAGCACGGTGGCGGCGCCCGCCATGTCGTACTTCATGCCGACCATCGAGGCCGGCGGCTTGAGCGACAGGCCGCCGGTGTCGAACGTGATCCCCTTGCCGACGAGCGCGACGTGGGCCGCGGCGCCGTCCGGGGCGTAGGAGAGCGTGACGAGCCGCGGTGGGCGGTCGGAGCCGGCGCCGACCCCGAGGATGCCGCCGTAGCCGCCGGCGGCGAGCGCCCGCTCGTCGAGCACCTCGACCTCCACCGGCAGACCGGCGACGGCGTCGGTCGCGCGCTGTGCGAGGTCGGCGGGGCCGAGGGCGTCTGCGGGGGTCGACACGAGATCCTTCACGAGCGCCACGGCGTCGACGACCGCCTGCGCGTCGCGCAGCCCGTCGGCGTCGCTGTCGACGTCGGCGTGCACCGTCACCCGCGCGGCGCGCCGCTTCGGGCCGCTGGACTTATAGCCCGCGAACGCGTAACCGCCGAGCCCCGCGCCCTCCGCCGCCGCGCGCCACAGCGCCGGGTCGGCGACAGGGGCCGCGACGGCGACGGACTCGAACCCGGTGAGCGAGCGGATGCCGGCGCCCACGGCCTCGCGCAGGCCGACAGCGTCCGGCTGCGCGCCGGTGCCGACGACGGCGAGGGGCTTGTCGGTGGCCGCCGGCGCATAGGCGCGGGCGAACGCGCCGCACGCGCCGGTGAACCCGGTGGCCCGCAACGCGTCGCGCAGGCCCGGCCAGTCGGCGAGCGGAACGTCGTCGTCGAGAGGCGGCAGTGCCAGAAGGATCGCATCGGACTCGGTCTCGTGGATCGGCGCGCGAGTGTGCACCAGCTCTGGCTGCGGCATCCCCCCATCCTAGGGACCGGCTGCGCGCCGCGCGGGCGGCGTGTTCGCTGTCAGCGTGCGATCGGCCGTGAGCCCGTCCGGGTGACCAGCCCGCCTCGTAGAGTGGATGCATGCCGTATTCCGGACCTCTCTTCGAGCGGGTCGCGAGCGCGCCGCCGGTGCCGTCCGGACTGCCGCTCGTGATCGCGCTCACCGGGTTCACCGATGCGGGCTCCGCGGTCGCCGGGCTGATCGACTACGTGCGCGACGACCTCGATCCGTCGCCGCTGCTCGTGTTCTCCAACGACGTGCTGCTGGACTACCGGGCCCGGCGGCCCATCATCTCGTTCGACGCGGACCACCTCACCGACTATCGGCCGGCGCGGCTGGAGCTGTCGTTCGTGCACGACAGTCTGGGGCACCCCTTCCTGCTGCTGGCCGGCTACGAGCCCGACTTCGCGTGGGACGCGTTCACCCGCACCGTCCTGGACTTCGCCGCGGAGATCGGTGTGTCGTCTGTGACGTGGGTGCACGCGATCCCCATGCCGGTGCCGCACACGCGACCGATCGGCACGACCGTGAGCGGCACCCGCCCCGAGCTCATCGCCGCGCACTCCGTGTGGAAGCCCCACACGCAGGTGCCCGCGACCGCCGGCCATCTCCTGGAGTACCGCTTCGCCGAGTCCGGCGCCTCGGTGGCCGGATTCGTGCTGCTGGTGCCGCACTACCTCGGCGAGACGGAGTTCCCGGGGGCGACGCTGGTGGCACTGGACAAGCTCACCGCCGCGACCGGACTGGTGTTCTCGACGGAGGAGCTGCGCGCGGACGACCGGGAATACCTGGAACGGGTCGACGAGCAGGTGGAGGGCAACGAGGAGCTCAGTCGCATGCTCCGAGGGCTGGAGGAGCGCTACGACGCCTACATGGCGGGGCTCGATGGTGCCGCGCCCTCCGGCGCCGTCATCGACGAGGCGAGCCTGCCCAGCGCCGACGAGCTCGCCGCCGAGCTGGAGCGCTACCTCGCGAGTCGCCCCGCGGCGGACGAGGACAAGCGCGGCTGACGCCCTCCGACGAGACGGAATAACGCTCCGGCGACGGCGGTTGCATCGGGTGTGCGCCGGCTCGGTCGGCGTGTGCGAGAATGGATGATCCGACCCGTTGTCGACCGGCGCCCGGCGAGAGCCACTGAAGCGATTGCTTCGGCGCACGGGACTTGACAAGGGTCTTACTGGTGTCCGAGACATACCGGAGCGAGTCCGCGCGGATCCGCCCCGGTGAAAGGCGAAACGTGGCGACCGGCACGACCCAGAAGAAGCGCACCCCGTCCACCGAGGCCGCCGCCCCCGAGGCGGACGAGACCAAGGCGCCCGCAGCAGCTCGTGCGACGGCAAGGAAGCCCGTGGCGAAGGCCGCCGCCAAGGCTCCCGCCGCGCCCGCCAAGACCGCCGCCAAGGCCCCGGCCAAGCCGAAGGCCACGGCGAAGCCCGCCAAGGCGGCGAAGGACCCCGCCGGCGACGAAGAGCTCGAGGACGAGGTCGACCTCGACGAGATCGACGAGGCGGAGCTCGCCGTCGATGCGGATGCCGACGACGCCGAAGACGGGGGCGACGCGGCCAAGCCCGCAGCGCGCAACGCGAAGAAGGCCGTCGACGACGACGAGGTCGGCGAGGACGACGAGGAGGACACCAAGCCCGCGTTCTCCGAGCCGCTGCCCACGGGGGCGATCGTCATCTCCTCGAGCGACGAGGACGACATCCCGGTCTACTCCACCCAGATCACCGGGGCGACCGCCGACCCGGTCAAGGACTATCTGAAGCAGATCGGCAAGGTGCCGCTGCTGAACGCGGCCGAAGAGGTCGAGCTCGCCATGCGCATCGAGGCGGGCCTGTTCGCGGAGGAGAAGCTGTCGCACATGTCGGCGGCGGAGAAGTCGAGTCGGCTCGGCCTCGACCTGCAGTGGGTCGCCCGCGACGGCCAGCGCGCCAAGTCGCACCTGCTGGGCGCCAACCTGCGTCTGGTCGTGTCGCTCGCCAAGCGCTACACGGGTCGTGGCATGCAGTTCCTCGATCTCATCCAGGAGGGGAACCTCGGCCTCATCCGCGCCGTCGAGAAGTTCGACTACACCAAGGGCTTCAAGTTCTCCACCTATGCGACGTGGTGGATCCGTCAGGCCATCACGCGCGCGATGGCCGACCAGGCCCGCACGATCCGCATCCCGGTGCACATGGTCGAAGTCATCAACAAGCTCGCCCGTGTGCAACGGCAGATGCTGCAGGATCTGGGTCGGGAGCCCACGCCCGAGGAGCTCAGCCGGGAGCTCGACATGACCCCCGAGAAGGTCATCGAGGTGCAGAAGTACGGCCGGGAGCCGATCTCGCTGCACACGCCGCTCGGCGAGGACGGCGACAGCGAGTTCGGCGACCTCATCGAAGACACCGAGGCGGTCGTGCCGGCGGACGCCGTCGGCTTCACGATGCTGCAGCGCCAGCTGGAGTCGCTGCTCGACTCGCTGTCGGAGCGCGAGGCCGGCGTCATCCGCATGCGCTTCGGACTCGGCGACGGGCAGCCGAAGACCCTCGACCAGATCGGCGACACGTTCGGGGTGACGCGCGAGCGGATCCGTCAGATCGAGTCGAAGACGATGGCCAAGCTCCGGCATCCGTCTCGCTCGCAGTCGCTGCGGGACTACCTTGAATAAGCCCTCCTCGGGCCCCGGCGCGCGCTACATCCTGCCGATCCTGGCGGGAAAGCTCGCCCGAACGGTGCTGCGGCTGCGCAAGCGCGGCACGTCGTTCCCCGGCGTGCTCGCCAACCGGATGTCGCCGACGCTGCTGACGACGCTGTTCGGGCAGTTCCAGGACGGGCTCGTCTTCGTGCTCGGCTCCAACGGCAAGACCACGACCACGCACATGATCACCGAGATCGTGCGCGCGCACGGCGTGCGGGTGTTCACCAACCCGAGCGGCGCGAACATGCCGCAGGGGCTCACGTCGAGCCTGCTCGCGCTGTCGAGCCCCACCGGGAAGGTGGATGCGGATGTCGCGATCCTCGAGGTCGACGAGGGCTACTCGGCGAAGCTCGCCGAGCGGCTCTCGCCCACCGAGGTCGTCGCGCTCAACATCGTCGTCGACCAGCTCTACCGGCTGTTCGAGACCGAGCGCGTCGCCGACATGCTGCTCGACACGGCCAAGTGGGCGACGCGCTCGGTCGTCGTCAACCGCGACGACAGCTACCTGAGCAAGATCGACGTCGCCGCGCAGAAGGCGCCCGTGTCGTTCTTCGGCATCGACGCCGATGTGCTCGCGAAGCAGCCGCACGGCGTCATGACCGCACCCGACCTGCGCGACCAGGAGCGCGGGGCGAAGGCGCACGAGGCGGCCGCCGAGGTCGTCGCGCTGCAGGGGCGCTCGGCGACGGTGCGCGTCGACGGACACGACATCCAGATCACGCTGCCCGTGCAAGGAGTGCACTTCGCCGCCGACGCCGCGGCGGCGCTGCTGGCGGCGGCCCGCATCCTCGGCGACCGGTTCGACCCGGAACGGGCGCGCCGCGGCTTCCAGGCCCTCAAGCCGACGTGGGGGCGCGGCGAGATCGTTCCCCTCGGCGAGGGCCCGAACGCAGAGCGCGCGCAGTTCCTGATGTTCAAGAACGCGCCCAGCGTGCAGTTGAACCTCGACTCGCTCGACCGCGCGCCCGAGCACGTGCTGTTCGCGATCGACGACGGACTTCCGGATGTCTCGTTCCTCTACGATGCGGACGTCACCAAGCTCGACCACGTCGACGTCGTCACGGGCAACAAGGCGCACCTCGCCGCGCTGCGCTTCGCGCACGCCGGAGTGCCGGTGCACGCCGTGGAGCCGGACATGCAGCGCGCGATCGACATCATGCGGGGCAAGACGACCACGCGCGACGAGCACCAGGTGTGGATCGTGAACTACGAGCAGATGATGTTCCTGCGTCACGGCCTCGGTCACGGAGACCAGGAGGAGGAGCTGCGATGATGCCGCAGAACCCGGCGAGCCTCAGCATCACGCGGCTGTACCCGGCCGACCTCGACTTCGGCGGCGACCGCGGGAACATCGAGGCTTTGCAGCTGCGGGCGCGGCGCGCGGGCCTTGAGATCGACCAGCGCACGCACGGCATCGGCGACGAGCCGATCGCCGAGACCGACCTGCTCGTGCTCGGCACCGGTCCCGCGTCGGTGCTCGAACGCGTCCTCGCCGATGCCCGCCGCCACCGCGACAAGCTCGCCGCGTTGATCGAGGCGGGCACTCCGGTGCTCGCGATCGGCGCGGGAGCCGAGATCCTCGGCGAGAGCATCACGACGCTCGACGGCCGCGTCCACGCCGGGCTCGGGATCATCCCGATGCACGCCGTGCGCAATCGCGATCGTCGCATCGGCTACGTCATCGCCGACAGCGCGGCGGGCGAGCTCATCGGATTCGAGGACCACGCCTCGCGGTGGACCGCCGGCATCGGCACGAGCCCGTTCGGGACGGTGCGCGTGGGGCAGGGCATCGTGCTGTTCGACGACCGGTGGTCGGTCGGCCTGCGCTGCGGCGACGTGTTCGCGCTGCAGCTGCAGGGCCCGCTGCTGCCCCTCAACCCCGCGATGACCGACCTGCTGCTGTCGCTGGCGGCCGTGCACGCAGGCGTGGACTACTCGGTCCCGTGCGAGCGGGAGCCGGTAGACGACTACGCCGACGGGGTCCGGGCGCAGTTCCAGGAGTACGCCAAGGGCAAGGAACTGCACTACATCAAGGTGTAGCTCGGCATCAAGGTGTAGCTCGGCGCGGAGTCAGACGATCTCGGCGAGCCGCGCAGTCTCGTCGTGCCACGTGGTCGCGACGGCGCGCAGCTTCTCCTCGTACTTGCGGCCGTGGTGGGCGCAGAAGAGGAGCTCGCTTCCGTTGACCTCTGCCGCGATGTAGGCCTGCGCGCCGCAGGAGTCGCAACGATCACCCGCCGTGAGGCGATACTCGAGGACGACGGCCGGCGCGCCCGGTGTGGAAATCGTGTTCATCTCGACGCCCCCTCATGGTGGTAGATGTGTCATCCGGGTCAGGAAATACAACCACGTCGATGTTTCCACAATGCCGCGAACGGGTCACATTTCGCTGTGCGCGTACCCGCCCGGGCAGCGCCCGAGTGTCTGACCGGAGGCCCTGGACGCCGCGGATACGCTTGAGGATTGTGACCGCCGAGTACTCCGCCCACCACCTGCAGGTGCTGGAGGGCCTCGAGGCGGTGCGCAAGCGCCCCGGGATGTACATCGGCTCGACCGACTCGCGCGGCCTCATGCACTGTCTGTGGGAGATCATCGACAACTCCGTCGACGAGGCGCTGGCCGGGCACGGCAGCCGCATCGACGTGATCCTGCGTGCCGACGGCAGCGTCGAGGTGCAGGATCGCGCGCGCGGCATCCCGGTCGACATCGAGCCGCGCACGGGCCTCAGCGGCGTGGAGGTCGTCTTCACCAAGCTGCACGCGGGTGGGAAGTTCGGGACCGGCTCCTACGCGGCGTCGGGTGGGTTGCACGGCGTCGGCGCATCGGTCGTCAACGCGCTCTCGGAGCGGCTCGACGTCGAGGTCGACCGCGGCGGCAAGACGTGGGCGATGTCGTTCCACCGCGGTGAGCCCGGCGTGTTCGCCGGCGGCGGCCCCGACTCCGCCTTCACTCCGTTCGAGAAGAGCAGCGAGCTGCGCGTGGCCGGTCGTGCGGCCAAGGGCGTGACGGGAACCCGCATCCGCTACTGGGCCGACCGGCAGATCTTCACGAAGGATGCGGCCTTCCAGCTCGAGGAGCTCGAGCAGCGCGCCCGCCAGACCGCGTTCCTGGTGCCGGGACTCGAGCTCGTCATCCGCGACGAGCGGGCGCCGGGCCGCGACGAGACGTCGTTCCGCTACGACGGCGGCATCTCCGAGTTCGTCGACTTCCTCGCCCCCGATGCGGGCATCACCGACACGTGGCGGCTCACCGGCACCGGCTCCTTCACCGAGACGGTGCCCGTGCTCCAGCCGAACGGCCACATGGTCGCCACCGAGGTCGAGCGCGCGTGCGAAGTGGATGTCGCACTGCGCTGGGGCACGGGCTACGACACCGTCATGCGCAGCTTCGTCAACATCATCGCGACGCCGAAGGGCGGCACGCACCAGCAGGGCTTCGAACTGGCGCTCATGAAGGTGCTGCGCGAACAGGTCGCCCAGAACGCGAGAAAGCTCAAGGTCGGCGGCGACAGGCTGGAGAAGGACGACATCCTCGCCGGACTCACCGCCGTGCTCACCGTGCGCCTTCCGGAGCCCCAGTTCGAGGGGCAGACGAAGGAGGTGCTCGGCACTCCTGCCGCCCGTCAGATCGTCTCGTCCGTCGTCGCGCGGGAGCTCGGCGCCCGGTTCGCCTCCACGAAGCGCGACGATCGCGCCCAGACCGGAGTGCTGCTCGACAAGATCGTCTCCGAGATGAAGGCGCGCATCTCGGCCCGCACGCACAAGGAGACGCAACGGCGCAAGAACGCGCTGGAGTCGTCGTCGCTGCCCGCGAAGCTCGCGGACTGCCGCACGAACGACGTCGCGCAGTCGGAGCTGTTCATCGTCGAGGGAGACTCCGCGCTCGGCACGGCCAAGCTCGCCCGCACCAGCGAGTACCAGGCGCTGCTGCCGATCCGCGGCAAGATCCTCAACGTGCAGAAGGCGTCGGTGAGCGACATGCTCTCCAACGCCGAGTGCGCCGCCATCATCCAGACGATCGGCGCCGGCTCGGGTCGCACGTTCGACCTCGACGCGGTGCGCTACGGGAAGATCATCCTGATGAGCGACGCCGACGTCGACGGGGCGCACATCCGCACCCTTCTGCTCACGCTCTTCTTCCGCTACATGCGGCCGCTCATCGAACACGGGCGCGTCTTCGCCGCCGTCCCGCCGCTTCATCGGGTCATCGTCCAGCACCCCGGCTCCAGGCCGAACGAGACGATCTACACGTACAGCGAGCAGGAGCTGCACACGCTGCTCGCCCGGCTCACCAAGGCGGGCCGGCGCTGGCAGGAGCCGGTGCAGCGATACAAGGGCCTGGGCGAGATGGATGCCGAGCAGCTCGCCTCCACCACGATGGACCGCGCAGGGCGGACGCTCCGGCGCGTGCGTCTGGAGGACGCGGAGCGTGCGACCACCGTGTTCGAGCTGCTGATGGGCAACGAGGTCGCGCCGCGCCGCGAGTTCATCGTCGACTCGTCGAACCGGCTCGACCGCGAGCGCATCGACGCGTAGTGATCGGCGCGGCCTTCGGGTGAGGCTGTCATCGGCGGGTGCGGGCCTTTCCGGCGAGGGTGGCGATGACGCCGAGCGCGAGCAGCGGGACGACGTAGAGGGTCGCGATGGTGTAGCCGTGCTCGTCCGGGAAGAGAGCGCTGGCGGGCGTGGCGGTGGACAGCAGGAGGCCTGCGAGGGCGCTGCCGATGCTGAACCCGACGCTGCGGACGACCTGGTTGATCGACAGGACGCTGGAGGTCTCTGATTGCGACACGCCGTCGAGCACGAGCCGGGGCATGATCGCCGAGATCCCGCCGACGCCGAGGCCGAGGACGGCGATCGCGAGAAGCGTGCCCGCGAGCGAGCTGGGGCTGGCGGCGAACAGGCCAGCGGCGAAGATCACTGAGGCGGCGAAGATCCCGAAGGTCCGGCGTGCGGGGACTCGGGTGCTCAGCCAGGGAGTGATCCGGCCGGCGATGAAGCCGAGCATCGAGAAGGGGAGGAGCGCGGCCCCGGCGAGGGCTCCGGACAGGCCGAAGCCGTAGCCGGCTTGGGGTGGCGTCTGCACGTAGCGGGTGAGCAGTGAGAACAGCAGGTACATGCCGACTCCGGAGGTGAGCATGGCCGTGTTCGCGCGCAGCACCCCACGTTTCGTGAACAGGTCGAGGTTGACGAGCGGCGAGGCGGCGCGTCGTTCGACGACGACCCATGCCCAGAGCGCGATGGCGGCGGCGATGAGGACGGATGCTCCGAGCCATGGCGTGCCCCACACGGAGGGCTGCGCGACGACGATGAGCACGCCGAGGGTGCCGAGGCCCAGCAGCATCGCGCCCGGGACATCCACTCTGACCGGGGGACGGGGCGCGTCTTGCGGGATGGTGCGCCACGCGATCAGGACGGCGACGAGGGAGAGCAGGAAGCCGACGCCGTACGCGACGCGCAGGCCGGCGAGCTGGTCGATCAGCCCCATGAGCGGGTAGGCGATGCCGATGCCGACGGTGGAGGCCACCGAAACGGTCGCGATCGTCACGTGCGCGCGCTCGGGTGGCAGTCGGTCGCGGGCAACGCTCATCAGCAAGGCCCCCGTCCCCAGTCCCAGTCCCTGGAGCGCACGTGCGACGAGCAGCACGCCGAATGGCAGCGGGATCGCGGTGAGCAGGCCGCCGGCTGCGACGAGAGCGAGGGTGATGCGGATCGTCGCGCGGCGGTGGGGTCCAGCGCCGAGCCGTCCGAGGACCGGAGCGGAGATCGCGCCGGCGAACAGCGTGACCGTGAGCGTCCACTGCGCGGCGTCCAGCGACACGCGCTGATCGAGGGCGACCGAGGTGATCAGGGGCGCCCCGACACCGCCGACCACCGCACCCAGGAACGCGACCGTCACGATCGCGAAGCCGAGCGCGCGGGGGTGACGAAGCTTTCGCCACCGCGAGCTCATCGGTTCGTCTCTGTGGTGATGTGCGCGAACAGCCCCGCGTTGACCCGCGTGCGCAGCCCCGCAGCCCATGCCTCGTCAAGGTCCTCGACATCCAGCGCGGCGCCGGAGTTCAGGAGCATTCCGAAGGCCAGGAAGGACTTGACCGTGACCGGCTCCAGTCCAGTCGTCTGCGCGATCGCCTGCCACATCGCGGCGAGACTCGCGCGCACGGCATCACGCACGTCGGCATCGCCGCAGGCCGCGAACCCCTGCAGTTGAAGGAGCAGATGGGTCCGATCCGCCAGCAGCTCGTAGTACTGCTGACCCATCGCAGCAAGCGCCTCGAGGCCGGTCTGATCCGCTGCAGCCGCAAGCATCCCGTCCGTGACGCGCGCGAATGCCCCTCGAACGAGTTGCAGGAACAGCGCCTTCTTCGTGCCGAACATGCGGAAGATGTATGCCTGCGTGATTCCCGCGGCCCGCGCGATCGCCTCCGTCGATGCCCCGTGCAGGCCATGCGACGCGAACTCCTTCGCTGCGTGCTCCAGCACTTGCGCGCGTCGCTCGACGCCGCTCATTCGATTGACCACGTCGCCATGTTACTGATTACTAACTACTAACCATCATCCGGCGTGCGAGCTCACCGGACCCGCAGCCCGAAAGGTCAGGAGACAGCGGTGCCGACGGCGGCGATCACGGCTGCGAGGGTGGTGCCGGAGGCGTCGCGGCGGGCGCCCGGGTCCGGCAGCGTGCGTGCGGCGCCGTCCGCGGCGACGGCGCGCGGCGCCGC
>JASGDZ010000205.1:0-10980 GCA_047606835.1 Microbacterium sp.
CGTTCCCCGTGCCCGCCGTCGACGCCGGCGGCGGCGTGTTCGACAACCGCGTCAACGTCACCACCTTCGCCGATCGCCGGGCCGTCCCCGACGGCACGTGGCGTCTGCGGGCGCGACTGGATCGCGTCGCCGGCCCCGCAGCGTCGTACGGCGGCGACCTCGAACGACTCGACGACGCATCGAGGGTCTTCCTGTACGACGCGCGCCGCTCGGCGCTGAGCGTGTCGTTCGGCGTCGACGAGGGTCGCGAAGACGCCTCACGGCTCGACCTCCTCGTCCACACGTACCACCTGCACCGCGCATCGGCCGCGACGCGGGCGCGCACGATGCGGGCGCGCACGAAGAGGATGCTCGTGCGTCTGAACGCGAAGGAGGCGTACGCGCGTGCGGTCTACGGCCTCGTCTCCCGCATCGTCGGACCGAAGGCGGGGAGGATCCTGTTCGCCTCCGACCAGCAGGCGTCGATGGAGGGCAACCTCCTGCGCGTTCACGAGCGCATGATCGAACGCGGACTCGACGAGCGGTTCGACCTGCGCACCTCGATCCGCCTCGCGGGCACGAGAGGGTGGCTCGCGACCACTCGCGTCCTGCATCTTCTCGCCACCAGCGAGATCATCCTGCTCGACGACTACTTCGGACTGCTCAACCACGTCACGATCGATCGACGCTCTCGCGTGATCCAGCTGTGGCACGCCGGCAGCGGCTTCAAGTCGGTGGGCTACAGCCGCTTCGGCACCGCCGACTCGCCCCGGCTCCAGCAGCCGCACCGTCAGTACACGTTCGCGATCAGCGGCTCCGAGCGGCTGCGCCACGTGTACGCGGAGGCCTTCGGCATCGAGGAGGATGCCGTGATCCCCACCGGCCTGCCACGGATCGACTGGTTCCTCGACGAGGCGCGCACACAGGCGTTCACGGAGGCGTTCTACGCCCGGCATCCGCACCTGCGCGGCAAGCGCGTGATCCTGTTCGCACCGACCTTCCGGGGAAGCTCCCACAGCACGGCGTTCTACGACTACGACCTCATCGACCTCGACGCCCTGTACGAGGCGTGCCCTGCCGACACGGTCGTCCTGTTCCGGATGCACCACTTCGTGAAGGACCCCATCGCGATCCCCGAGAAGTACCGCGACCGCTTCTTCGACATGACCCGGTTCCCCGACGGCCTGGGGCTGCTCCACGTGACGGACCTTCTGATCACCGACTACTCGTCGATCATCTACGAGTTCGCGCTCCTCGACCGGCCGATGCTGTTCTTCGCCCCGGACAAGGCCGTCTACGCCGCGACCCGCGGCTTCCACCGCGACTACGACGAGACGGCTCCCGGGCGCGTCTGCGAGACTTTCGACGAGGTCGTCCACGCCATCCGGGACGGCGACTTCGGGCAGGACAAGCGTGCTCGTTTCCGTGCGGAGAACTTCGACCGCATCGACACGGGCGCTGCGGATCGGGTGATCGACTGGCTCATCCTCGACGAGCGGCCCGCACCCCGTGCGGCCTTGCGGCGGCGTGGTTCCGACACCAGCGATGGAGGCTGAACAGCGATGAACATAGGGGTGATCTTCGCGGGCGGCATCGGCTCCCGGATGTCTTCCGCGAACCTGCCGAAGCAGTTCCTGGAGATCCATGGGACGCCGCTGATCGTGCACACCATCCAGCACTTCCAGGACCACCCTGAGATCGACCGCGTCGTCGTGTCGATCCTGCCGGACTGGCGGGACAGGTTCGCGCACCTCGTCGCGCGCTACGAGCTCACCAAGGTCGACTCGGTCGTCGACGGCGGGGCGACCGGTCAGGAGTCGCGGCACCGGGCCATCCGCGCAGTGGCGAACGAGTGCCCCGACGACGCGGTGGTCCTCATCCACGACGGCGTGCGCCCGCTGATCGACGCGCAGCTCATCTCCGACAACATCAGGACGGTGCGCGAGCTCGGCCCGGCCATCACGTGCACCAAGGGCAACGAGACGATCATCTCCTCGTCGGGCGCGCAGATCGACGACGTGCTCCCCCGCGACTTCCTCTACGTCGCCCAGGCGCCGCAGAGCCTGCGGCTGGGCACGGCGCTGGAGATCTACGACCGCGCGGTGGCGGAGGGCGAGCACGACTCCATCGACACCGCCACGCTGCTGCGACGGTACGGGCACCCGCTGTTCCGCGTCGACGGACCGCGTTCGAACATCAAGATCACCACCGCGGAGGACTACTACATCTGCCGCGCGTTCTTCGACGTGATCGAGCGCAACCAGATCGGCGGGTGACGCGGCGCCTGCTCAGTGCTTGCGCATCCGCTCGACCTGCACCGTGACGATCTGTCCGGTGAGGTCGCTGACCAGCACCTGAAGGCTGACCGACGCGACGTCGTCCGGGTCCAGAAGCGTGTCCTCGGGCTCGTCGCCGAACGCCCTCGTCCGCATCGGCGTGCGGGTCCGCTGCGGATTGATGCAGTTGATGCGCACGCCGTCGGGCGCCCACTCCTCCGAGAGCGCCTGCGTCAGGTTGACGATGGCGGCCTTGCTCGCCGAGTAGACCCCGTAGTTCGCGCGGCCGCGAGTGTGCGAGCTGGAGGTGAACAGCAGCAGCTGACCGCCCGTGGGCACCAGGTACCGGTGTGCGGCGCGGGAGACGATCACCGGAGCCAGGAAGTTCGTCTCGATGCTCGCCTCGATCTCCTCCACCCCCGTCTCGGTCAACGGGCCCAGCTGCAGCACGCCCGCCGACATCACGACGAAGTCGATGCGCCCCGACGTCCTGCGGGCGCGCTTGAGCGCCTTCTTCACGTGCACGGGAGAGCGCACGTCGGTGCCCGTGCTGGAGCGGCTGAACTCGTGCACCTCGGCGCCTGCCCGCGTCGCGAGCTCCACGATGCTCCTGCCGATGCCGTAGCTTCCGCCGAAGACGACGACCACCTTCCCGCGAAGATCGGGGGGCTCCTCCACGGCCGACAGACTCTCGGACTGCATCTGGAAGAGCTTGTCGGCGATGTGCACGTCGATCGGCTCGGTGATCTTCATGTTCTCGGCGGAGCCTTCGACGACGTAGATCGGCACGTCGGGGAGGTAGGTGAACACGACGCCGCAGTCGTCGGTCGCGTGGAACGTCTCGTCCTCGCCCGCCAGCCGGTAGGCCTCGCGGATCGTGCCGAGCCGGAACGCCTGCGGGGTCTGGCCCCGGCGCAGCGTGGAGCGATCCGGGATGTCGGTGATGTGCGAGTGCGCATCGATCTCGATGATCGTGTCGGCCGACGGGATCGCCACGTCCACGGCCTCGTACTCATCCAGCGCCGAGACGCAGTCCTCGAGGATGCGTTCGCTCACGAAGGGCCGCACGGCGTCGTGGAGGATGACCTTGGTGGCCGGGTCATCGCCCAGCACGGCAAGGGCCGCCTGCGTGGAGTCGTTGCGACTGAGCCCCCCGGGGATGATGCGGGTGAGCTTCGGGAAGCGATCCGGATCCTTGAGCGTGTCGAGCTCGCTCAGGGAGTCGGCGTTCATCACGATGACCACCTCGTCGACGACCGGGCTCGCGTTGACGACCTCGAGGGTGTGCTCGACGATCGCCTTCCCGGCGATCTTGATGAGCTGCTTCGGGATGCCGAGGCCGACGCGCACGCCGATGCCGCCGGCGAGGATGACGGCGACGGTACGGGTCGACGGAGGCATCGAGGATTCCTTGGGATGTGCGCGTGAGGGGCCCGACTCATCCTACGGCGCACGGCCCCGCCCCCCGTCCGAGCCGTTGCCCGTGATCCGAAACACGGAGCAGATACACCTACGGATCAGGTATTTCCTGCCACCGCGCGATGCATGTCCCCGAGCGGAGGGCGCCCCATGCCGTCCAGGCCATGCATCGGAAGGACACAACGGCCTGGGGTACGATGTTGCGTCAGTCTGCCACCGGTGTGTCGGGACGAACGAAGCGACGTAAGGAATCAACAGGGGAATGCGGGACTACGACTACAGCGACCTCAAGGCGCTCGCCAGCGACGCGGATCACAAGGCGGCCCTGCTCGCGCTGCTGCTCGAGTTCGACAGGTTCTGCCAAGAGCACGGCCTGACCTACTATCTCTCCGGCGGCACGCTGCTGGGCGCGGCGAGGCACAAGGGCTTCATCCCGTGGGACGACGACATCGACGTCAACATGCCCAGACCCGACTGCGAGAAGCTGATGGCGCTGTCCGGCGGCCGCATCGGAGACTGCGAGCTCATGCCGCCGAACTCGTCGCCCCGGTACTTCGCCTACCACTGGAAGCTCTACTCCGACGCGATCCTCGTCGCCAAGCGCAAGACGGGCGGAATCGGCGAAAAGGTCTATCCGATCTTCCTGGACATCTTCCCGATCGACGGCCTGCCCGACACCGAGGAGGCGAACAAAGAGCACTACGCCGAGATCAAGCGCCGCAAGAACCGCGTCAGACACGCGCGTTCCGTGCGCAAATACCAGGGCCCGAACCCCTATCGGATCATTCGGAACCGGATCGCCACGCGCATCTTCCGCTCCGTGGGCGTGGTGCCGCTCTTCGACAAGGTCATCGAGCTCGCGACCTCCATCCCCTTCGAGGACGCCGAACACGTCGGTGTCATGATGACCGACGTGCACACGACGGAGGAGCGCGTCGTGAAGTCCGAGTACACGCCCGTCGTCAGGATGGAGTTCGAAGGCCACCTGCTGCCGTGCCCCGCCGGCTACGACACGTACCTGCGCCAGCTGTACGGACCCAACTACATGGAGTGGCTGCCCCTGCACCGGCGATTCCCGCGCCATGACTTCGTGACGTTCTTCCCCTACGGGCCGGGCGAGAAGCCGAGCGCGGCCGGAGCGCGGCAGGATGTCTCCGAAGACACCGCCGTCGCCGACGATGACGACATGCAAGACGAAAGGGCCTGATCGGTGCCGACCGCCGAGAATCCGAGAGCGTTGAAGGTCGCCATCTGCGGGCTGGTGAAGAGCGAGAACCTCGGCGAGATGTTCATCGCGCGGAGCCTGGAGCACCTGATCTCCGACGAGCTCGCTCACGCGGAGCCGGGCATCGACGTCGAATATGTCGAGGTCGACCTGCTGGGCCGCAACGACACGGTCTACGAGATCGCCGACGCCCGCGAGAGACGCCTGCGCAACTACCACGGGTACAGCGAGAAGGGCCGCGCGACCGAGAAGCTGTTCCTGGGGCTGCAACGAACGGGGCGCAACGCCAAGAGCAAGGTCGTGCAGAACCTGATCAGCAGGGTCCGGCACGTGATCTGGACGTTCGGCCGCAACTACCGCAAGCGGCTGCAGAGCTACTTCGACCTGAAGCTCCAAGGCATCGACGTCATCGTGATCGACGGAGCCGGACTCCTCGAGTACAGCTACAACGAATACCACTGGTCGCTTCTGCTGATCAGCGAGTACGCCGAGCGGCACGGGCTCGACGTGGTCTACAACGCCATCGGCAGAGCGGGCGCGTTCGACGAACGGGACTTCGGCAGCAGGATCCTGAAACGGGCGATCCGCTCCTCCGCCGTCAAATACGTGTCAGCGAGAGACAACGTCGCCGAGGTGCAGGCCTGCGCCGGCCCCGGGCACACGGTGAAGCTGCTCGCGGACTCGGCGTTCTGGATGAAGGAGGCCTATCGGATCGACACGGACCTCCCGCGGAACAAGATCGGCATCGGCCTCATCCGCGGCAACTCCCTCCAGGGCTACGGCGTCGACTTCGGCGCGAAGCAGTGGGTCGCCCTCTTCGCCGACATCGCCACGGTCCTGAAAGACCGCGGGTTCGAGTTCGAGTTCTTCACCAACGGGCTGCCCGGCGATGTCGCTCTGGGCAGGAAGGTGCTGCGGAAGCTGGGCCTGCCGGACTCGTACCTGGTCGAAAGGCCCGTCGACGACACCGTGCTGGTCGACACGATCAACGGCTACGCGGCCATCATCACGTGCCGCATGCACTCGTCCATCGCGGCGTTCACGATGGGCGTCCCCTCTGTCATCCTGTCCTGGAACGACAAGGTGGAAAAGCTCATGGAGATCATCGGCTACCCCGAACGCGCCATCCGGCAGGAGGACTTCCGTGCGGAGCACATCGTCGACAGCATGGAGAAGGCCAAAGCCGAGGGAATCGACGACGCGCTGCTGTCCGCGATGAAGGACAAGGCGAGAGAGAGCGTCAGCGACTACCTCGACGTCATCCTCCGCGCGCCCGGCCGCACGCGCTCGATCTCTCCGGGAGCTTCACGATGATCACAGCGCTGTTGACGGCGGCGGGCACGGGTTCGCGGATGAAGCAGGACATCCCCAAGCAGTTCATCCACGTCAAGAACAAACCGCTCATCGTGTACACCCTGGAGGCGTTCCAGCACCACCCCTCGATCGACGCGATCGTCGTGGTGACGCTCGCCTCGTGGATCGACGTGGTGACCGCGTATGCGAGGCAATACGGCATCACCAAGCTGCGAGCGATCGTGCCGGGCGGCGCGACCGGGCAGGAGTCCATCCACAACGGCCTGGTGAAGATCAGGGAGGAAGGCGCCGCCGACGACGACATCGTGATGATCCACGACGGAAACCGGTGCCTGGTCTCGTCGGAGATCATCTCCGACAGCATCGCCGAGTTCAAGGCCAACGGCAGCGCGGTCGCCGCGATCCCCTGCGTCGAGGCGGTGTTCCGAAGCGACGACAACGGCGTGTCGTCGACGGTCTCCATTCCCCGCGAGCAGCTGTTTCGCACCCAGACGCCGCACTCGTACACGCTGGGCAAGCTCCTGTGGGCCCACGACGAGGCGAAGGCCCGGGGCATCGCGGACACCGCGGCGTCGTGCGTGCTCATGCACGAGCTCGGCGAGACGGTCTACTTCTCGGCCGGCTCGGAGCAGAACCTGAAGATCACCACCATGGACGATCTCTACATCTTCGAGTCCATCCTCGACGCCCGCAACGCCGCCGGGTGATCCGACGATGAGCGGCGGTTCCTACTGGGACGACCTGCGCACGGCGTGCGAGAGCATCCCCGATGCGAGCGGCCTCGACGGCACGCGCATCCTGGTCACGGGGGCGACGGGACTGATCTGCTCGTCGGTCGTCGACCTGCTGCTGTTCCTGAACCGCGAGCGGGGCGCCGGCATCACGATCTTCGTCGCCGGACGAAGCGAGCAGGTCGCCGCCGACAGGTTCGGCGGGTTCTCCACGGATGACGGCGAGCTCGTCTTCGTGCCGTACGACGCGACGTCGCGCGAAGCGGTTTCCCTCGCGACGGACGTCGACTTCGTCATCCACGGCGCCAGCAACGCGAACCCGGCGATGTACCTGCAGCAGCCCGTCGAGACCATGCTCGCGAACATCGTCGGGCTGTCGACGATGTTCGAGCTGGCCAGAGCCGCGTCCGCCCGGAGGCTGCTGTACATCTCGTCCAGCGAGGTGTACGGACGCAAGGAGGGGACGCGCCCCTACGCGGAGGACGACTTCGGATACCTCGACATCCTGAACCGGCGCGCGGGCTACCCGTCGTCCAAGCGCGCGGGCGAGTCGCTGTGCGTGGCGTACGGCATGGAGTACGGCATCGACTCGGTGATCGTCAGACCCGGGCACATCTACGGCCCCGCGATCCGGCCCTCCGACAACCGCGTGTCGGCGGAGGTCACGCGGCGGGCGCTCGCAGGGGACGACGTGATCCTCAAGAGCAGGGGCGATCAGCTCCGGTCGTACTGCCACTCGCTCGACTGCGCATCCGCGATCCTCGCCGTGCTGCTGGGCGGCGAGCCGTCGAACGCGTACAACATCTCGAATCCGCACGCGATCTGCACGGTCCGCGAGCTCGCCGAGGCCGTCGCGAAGGCGGGAGGCGTGAACCTCCGCTACGACCTCCCGGCGGGCGCGGAATCGGTCCACAACCTGATGGAGAACTCCTCCCTCGCCTCCGACAAGCTCGAGGCGCTGGGGTGGAGGCCCGCCTTCGACCTGGAGCGCGGTGTCGAGCGGATGCTGGCGGCGCTGAAGGAGCCAGGGAGCCCGTTCTCGATCTAGCGCCTCGCGCACGTGCCGGCGCCCGCCCGGAAGCGGCCGCCGGGGTCTGCCAGGATGGAGGGGTGAAGGGCATCATTCTCGCGGGCGGGTCCGGCACCCGCCTGCACCCGGTGACGCACGGCATCTCGAAGCAGCTCGTCCCCGTGTACGACAAGCCGATGATCTACTACCCGCTGTCGACCCTCATGCTGGCCGGGATCCGCGACATCCTCGTCATCACGACACCGCACGACGCCGCGCAGTTCGAACGGCTGCTCGGCGACGGCTCGCAGTTCGGCGTCTCGCTGACGTTCGCGCAGCAGCCCTCCCCCGACGGCCTCGCCCAGGCGTTCACGATCGGCGCGGAGTTCGTGGGGTCGGAGAAGGTGGCCCTCGTGCTCGGCGACAACCTCCTGTACGGGCCGAGCCTGGGCGCGCAGCTGCAGCGCTACCGCGATGTCGACGGCGGCGCGGTGTTCGCGTACTGGGTGGCCGAGCCGCAGGCCTACGGCGTCGTCGAGTTCGACGCCGACGGCAACGCGGTGTCGCTGGAGGAGAAGCCGGCGCAGCCGAAGAGCAGCTTCGCCGTGCCCGGCCTGTACTTCTACGACAACGACGTCGTCGAGATCGCCCGCGGGCTCACGCCCAGCGCCCGCGGCGAGTACGAGATCACCGACGTCAACCGCGCCTATCTGGAGCGCGGAAAGCTGCGCGTGGAGGTGCTCCCCCGCGGCACGGCGTGGCTCGACACCGGCACGTTCGACCAGATGACGGATGCCGCGGAGTTCGTGCGCACGATGCAGCGCCGCACGGGCCTGTCGATCGGCGTTCCCGAGGAGGTGGCCTGGCGGCAGGGCTTCCTCTCCGACGAGGAGCTGCGCGTGCGCGCCGAGCCGCTCGTGAAGTCGGGCTACGGGCGCTACCTGCTCGACGTGCTGGAGAGGGGACGCGCATGAGGCTGCTCGTGACCGGCGGGGCCGGGTTCATCGGCTCGAACTTCGTGCACCACGTGGTCGCGCACACCGACCACCTGGTCACGGTGCTCGACAAGCTCACCTACGCCGGAAACCTCGCCTCGCTGGAGGGCCTGCCCGCCGAGCGGGTCGAGTTCGTGCGCGGCGACATCTGCGACGCGGCCCTCGTCGACGAGCTGTTCGCCCGCGTCGACGCCGTGGTGCACTACGCCGCCGAGTCGCACAACGACAACTCGCTGAACGACCCGCGCCCCTTCCTGGACACCAACGTCGTCGGCACGTACACGCTGCTGGAGGCGGCCAGGCGGCACGACCGCCGCATCCACCACATCTCCACCGACGAGGTGTACGGCGACCTCGAGCTCGACGACCCCGAGCGCTTCACCGAGTCGACGCCCTACAACCCGTCGAGCCCGTACTCGTCGACCAAGGCGGGCAGCGACCTGCTGGTGCGGGCCTGGGTGCGCTCGTTCGGCGTGCGGGCGACGATCTCGAACTGCTCGAACAACTACGGGCCGTACCAGCACGTGGAGAAGTTCATCCCGCGGCAGATCACGAACGTGCTGCGCGGCATCCGCCCGAAGCTCTACGGCGCCGGCGAGAACGTGCGCGACTGGATCCACGCCGACGACCACTCGTCCGCCGTGCTGACGATCCTCGACCGCGGCGTCGTCGGCGAGACGTACCTCATCGGCGCCGACGGCGAGAAGGACAACAAGGATGTCGTCGAGCTCATCCTCGAGCTCATGGGGCAGCCGCGCGACGCGTACGACCACGTGACCGACCGCGCCGGCCACGACCTGCGGTACGCCATCGACTCCACGAAGCTGCGCACCGAGCTGGGCTGGGCGCCGCGCTACCGGGACTTCCGGTCCGGGCTCGCCGCGACGATCGAGTGGTATCGCGACCACGAGGACTGGTGGGCGCCGGCGAAGGACGCCACCGAGGCCTTCTACGCCTCGAAGGGCCAGTGATGCTCGAGTTCGGCAAGGCGCTCGCCGCGCACGAGACCGACATCCCCGGGCTCGTGCTGTGGGAGCTGCCCGTCCACGGCGACAGCCGGGGCTGGTTCAAGGAGAACTGGCAGCGCGAGAAGATGCTCGCCGCCGGGCTCCCCGACTTCGGGCCGGTGCAGAACAACGTGTCGTTCAACGACGCCGTGGGCACGACGCGCGGCATCCACGCCGAGCCGTGGGACAAGTGGGTCTCGATCGCCTCCGGCCGCATCTTCGGCGCGTGGGTCGACCTGCGCGAGGGGCCGACGTTCGGCGCCGTGTTCACGGCCGAGCTCGATCCGTCGCGGGCGATCTTCGTGCCGCGCGGCGTGGGCAACGCCTACCAGACGCTCGCGCCCGACACGGCGTACACGTACCTGGTCAACGACCACTGGTCGCCGTCGGCGTCGTACACGTTCCTCAACCTCGCCGACGAGACGGCGGGCATCCCGTGGCCGATCCCGCTCGAGCGGGCGGAGCTGTCAGACAAGGACCGCGCGCACCCTCGCCTCGCGGACGTGACGCCGGTGCCGCCCCGGCGCACGCTCGTGCTGGGCGCGAACGGGCAGCTGGGCAGGGCGCTGCGCGCCGAGCTGGGCGACGTCGCGCACGTCGAGTACGCGACGCGCGCCGACCTCGACCTCTGCGCGCCCGACCTTGCGAGCGCGCGCCGCTGGCGCGACTACGCCACCATCGTCAACGCCGCGGCCTACACGGCGGTCGACCTCGCCGAGACGCCCGAGGGCCGGGCGGATGCCTGGGCGGCCAACGTCACGGCCGTGTCCGCGCTCGCGCGCATCGCCGCGGACAACGGCATCACGCTCGTGCACGTGTCGAGCGACTACGTCTTCGACGGCGCGCTCGACCGTCCGTACCGCGAAGACGATCCCGTCGCGCCGCTGGGCGTGTACGGGCAGACGAAGGCGGCCGGCGACGCCGTCGTCGCGACCGTGCCCCGGCACTATGTCCTGCGCACGTCGTGGGTGATCGGCGAGGGGCGCAACTTCGTCTCGACGATGCGCGGGCTCGCCGAGCGCGGC
>JASGDZ010000206.1:0-4508 GCA_047606835.1 Microbacterium sp.
GCGTGCGTTCGATCGATCCTCGGATCCTTCGGGTCGCGTTGCGCAAGCTGCGTCAGGTGGGGACGGCGGTCGTTCTGGATGACCTTCGTCTTCCGCCCGGAAACCGGCTCGAAGCTCTGAAAGGGGATCGAGCCGGTCAGCACAGCATCAGGATCAATGACCAGTGGCGGATCTGCTTCACGTGGACCGACGCGGGTCCCGAGGGGGTCGAGATCGTTGACTGCCACTGACAAGCTCGAGCCGATCCACCCCGGCGAAGTCCTCATGGAGGATTTCATCGAGGGATTCGGCATCACGCAGAACAAGCTGGCCGTGTCGATCGGCGTGCCGCCGCGCCGCATCAACGAGATCGTGCATGGGAAGCGCTCGGTCACTGCGGACACGGCATTGCGGCTGGCGAAGTTCTTCGGCACGACGGCGCAGTTCTGGCTGAACCTGCAGTCGCAGTACGACCTCGACATCGCTGAGGACCGTGCGGCGGATCAGATCGATGCGATCAGTCCGTTGCGGGTTGCGTGACCGATGGATACATGGACGACTTCGAACGGCGGGCGCGATCCTTCGTCCACCGCGCTTCAGCTGGACCAGCGCAGGTACAGCCTTTCGGCGTTGCTCCACGTCGTTGAGCGCGGGCTTGCGGCCCGGTGAATGGTCCCGGGTGAACCCGATCGCGGGCAGAATCCGGTCATCGAGATGGATGTACAGTGTGATCAGGAGGGTGTTGAGTTTGGTTTTCACACACAGGGGTTAACACCCTCCGCCTCCCGTTAACAGCGCCTACGCCGCGTCACCGCCGAACAGCCCAAACGGACTCACTCATCTAGCGTGCCAGGTCTTCCTCCGCCACTCTGAGATCAGGAGCATGCAATGCCTTTCACACATGTCATCGCCATTCCGATGCTGGTGCTGCTGACCCTCTCCCTTGGGTTCCAGGCAGCTCGACTTCGGGGAAGAGCGCGATCAAGCGATGCCGATCAGCCGCCGCTGCGATGGGATTCCGTGAAGCCTCTGGTCTTGACTGCGGTGCTCGTCATCGCGTTCACGCTGATCCTCACCGAACACGCGATTCTGGCATCGCTCTGGCTGCAGATCGCGGCTTTGACGATCGCTCCGCTCACGATCGGCTACGTGGCGGGGAGGATCGCCTCAACACGAGACAAGAAGACGACCGGTTGAGCTGCTCAGCAGCATCAACAACGATCGCGCCTTCAGCGACTGACGCCGCGCCGGACGACGACCAACCCCTCGGCCACCGGTCGCGACGCCGGCTCGCGAGCGCGGGTCGGGATATCGTGGACTCTCGCCGTCGCACACGAGAGGAACCGACGTGACGCAGAGCCAGGTGTTCGAGCCCGACGGCCGCGCCGTGCCGTACTTCGACGAGGGCCACGGCGACGGGCCGTCGCTCGCGCTCATCGCCGGGACGGCGGTGGAGGGCGCCGCGCTGGGCTCCATCGCGCACATCCTTGAGGGTGAGGGCTACCGCGTGCTGCGCGTCGGTGCGCGATCCGGCGGTGCCGCGACCCGCGACGAGCAGGTGGCGGACGCCCTCGCGGTGATGGAGCACGTCGGGCTCGGCGGCGCGTGGATCGGCGGATACGGCTCGGGCGGGACGGTGGCGCGGGCGGTCGTCGCGCAGCGGCCCTCGCTCGGTCTGCTGCTGCTCGGCGTCGAGGACGAAGACATCGCCCTCCCTCCGGCGATCCCGGTGCTGATCGTGCAGGGATCCGACGACGACGCGATGCCGCCAGGCAACGGCGAGCGGCTGCGTGCCGCCGCGCCCGAGCGGGTCAGCGTCGTGACCGTCGCCGGGGCGGGCCACATGTTCCCGGTGACCCACCCGGTCGAGACCGCCTTCGCGATCGAGGACTACCTCGCCTGGGACTGAGCGGCGTCGCCGCCGACCGCTCCGCTGAGGAATCCGCCCTGGGCCGTCGTCGTCCGGAGGCGGTGCCGGACATGTACGAGGTGAGGGCCACCGACACAGCGGCAGGAGCGCACGATGCGAGCGGACATCCACGATCCGGATGAGGCGGCGCTGACGGCGCTGCTCGAGCGGGCCGCTCCGGCGACCCCGTTCGCCGACGCCGTCGACGACGACGCACTCCTGGAGCTGGTGCGTGTCACGCGGGGGCGGAATCCCCGACGCCGCGCGACTGCGCGGGCCGTGGCGTTCGGGACGATCATCGCGCTCGCCCTGGGCGGTGCGGGCATCGCCACCGCCCGGACGCTCCCGGCCTGGGAATGGTGGGCCCAGGCCCCCGACTCGACGATGCGCTTCACGCTGCCGAGCGGCGCGGAATGCGAACACTGGCTCGTGGTGCGCGGCGGTGCGGATGCCGGCACGCTCGCCACCGTGCAGGAATACCTCCGGACGACCGACCTCGTCGCGCTGGCCGACGTGCGATCGGAGCTGGCCAGAGTCGTCGCGAGCGACGTGGTGGTGCAGGGGGAGGACGGCGACACGACGGTGCCCGCGATCGAGCACGACTCCGAGGACAAGCTCTACTTCCAGGCGATGACCGGCGCGATCCTGAACGTCGTGTGGGACGAACTGGAGGCGCGCGGCATCGTGGACGCCGAGCTCGGCTCCAACGTCAGCTTCTCGTCTCAGGCCGACTGCCCCGGTGCGGCCTGGTGAGCGGGCGGCGCGATCCGCGTGACGAACGCCTCGCCTCGGTCCTCGAGGCATCGGCGAGGGACCTCCTGCGGTACCTGGAGCGCCGAGTCGGTCCGGACGATGCGTCGGACGCGCTCTCCGAGACGATGACGGTCGCGTGGCGCCGGCAGACTTCGCTGCCCGTCGACGACGGCGAAGCTCGACTGTGGCTGTTCGGCGTCGCCCGCAACGTCGTGCTGAACGTGCGCCGCGGACAACGCCGACGCAGTGCGCTCGCCGACCGGCTGCGCGGAGCGGTCGACCCGCGCGAGGCGGCGCCTGCGCCGTCGGATGTCGACCTCGATGTGCGCCTCGCCCTCGAGCGCATCGATCCCGACCTCGCGGAGCTTCTCCGCCTCGTGCACTGGGACGGCTTCTCGATCGCCGAGGCCGCCGGCGTGCTGGGCATTCCGGCATCCACCGCGCGCAGCCGTTACCAGCGCGCCAAGCGAGAGGTGGGCGCCTTGCTCACCTCCGAGCCGGCCTCGTGAGCGACGGTCGCCCCCGTGTCGGCGCCCCGGCGTAGTTTGCCGGACATGACCGCAGATCCCCGCGTGCTCGACTGGCTGCTCGACTCCGACCCCGCGCTGCGATGGCAGGTGGAGCGGGATGTCGCGGGCGCGCCGCCGCAGGTGTGGGAGGCGACGCGCGCCCGCGTCGCGACCGAGGGGTTCGGTGCCGCGCTGCTTGCGAAGCAGGACCCCGACGGCCAGTGGGCGGGCGGCTCGTTCTTCCCCGCGGGCTTCTTCGGCAGCGCGGAGGCGGAGGCGCCCGGGCAGCCGTGGGTGGCCACGACGTGGTCGCTCAAGGATCTGCGGGAGTGGGGGCTCGACGCCGCGGCGCTCGCCGGCACCGCGGAAAAGCTCGCGGCGAACAGCCGCTGGGACTACGACGACCTGCCGTACTGGGGCGGCGAGGTCGACGTCTGCATCAACTCCTACACGCTCGCCAGCGGCGCATGGCTCGGTGCCGACGTCTCCGAGCTGGTCGCGTGGTTCCCCGCGCACCGGCTCGCCGACGGCGGCTGGAACTGCGAGGCCGAGGAGGGCGATTCGGTGCGCTCGTCGTTCCACTCCACCCTCAACGCCGTGCGCGGGATGCTCGCGTGGGAGCGGCTCACCGCAGATCCCCGCCTGCGGGAGGCCCGCCACGGCGGAGAGGAGTATCTGCTCGAACGGCGGCTGATGCGCCGGCTCACGACGGGGGAGCTGGTGGGCGACTTCGTGACGCGCTTCGTGTATCCGAACCGCCACCGCTACAGCGCGCTCGCCGCCCTCGACCACTTCCGGGACGTGTCGCTGTGGGAGGGTGTGGCACCCGACCCGCGGCTGGCGGACGCGGTCGAGGTCGTGCGCGCGGCGCGGCAGCCGGATGGCACGTGGCTGCAGGCGACACCGCTCGCCGGTCGCACGTGGTTCGACGTCGACGTGGCCGAAGGGCAGCCGTCGCGCTGGCTCACCCTCATCGGCACGCGCGTGCTGGACTGGTGGGACGAGGCGCGCGAGAGCGGGTGAGGCGGGGACGCGGGAGAGGGAGAGCGGGGACTCAGGAGAACAGCGACACGATCCAGGTGACGCCGGCGACCACGAGGCCGAGCGGTGCCAGAGCGAAGAGGAACGCGAACATGAGGCCGCGGGCCGCGCTCACGCTCTCGCGGCGCTCGAACTCGTAGCGGCGCGTCCACTCCGGGATGTCGGGGGGATACGCGGTGGCCGGGATGTCGGGGGGATACGCGGTGGCCAGGATGTCGGAGGGACGCGCGACCACGGGGATGCTCGAAGGACACGCGGTCGCGGGGATGCTCGAAGGACGTGCAGTGGCCGGCTCGACGCGCTCTGGGACCGGTGCA
>JASGDZ010000207.1:0-3454 GCA_047606835.1 Microbacterium sp.
CTGGCGTTCAGGAAGATGGTGGGGATGCCCGCGTTGATGAGCGTGGCGCGGAAGGTGCCGACGCCGGGCACGTCGAGGTCATCGACCACGTTGCCGGTGGGGAACATCGCGCCTTCGCCGTCGGCAGGCTCCATGAATTCAAGGCGCACTTCGGCGGCTGGGAAGGTCACGCCGTCCAGCTCGAAGTCGCCCGTCTCCTGCACCTGGCCCTCGGTGATGGGTACGTGCGCGACGATGGTCTTGCCGATGTTGGCCTGCCAGATGCGCACGGCGCAGGTGCCGTCTTGCGGGGGAACCACCAGCCCCATGTGGATGGCGCACGGGCCGACGGCGGCGGAGAGGTTGCCGCAGTTGCCGCTCCAATCGACAAAGGGCTGGTCGATGGACACTTGGCCGAACAGGTAGTCCACGTCATGGCCAGGGCGCGTGCTCTTGCTGAGGATCACCGCCTTGCTGGTGCTGGACGACGCATTGCCCAGCCCGTCGATCTGCTTGCCGTACGGGTCGGGGCTGCCCAGCACGCGCAGCAGGACGGCGTCGCGCGCGGGGCCTGCGGGGGGGAGGTCTGGGGCGTGGAAGAACACGCCCTTGCTGGTGCCGCCGCGCAGGTAGGTGGCGGGGATCTTGAGTTGGTGTGGATGGGTCATGGGGTGTTTGCCCTCTCCCGCAACCCCTCTCCCGTAAAGGGAGAGGGGAGCAGGAGAGAGGCGGCAGGGGGCTTCAGTCTCCCCTCTCCCCTTGCGGGAGAGGGGCCGGGGGAGAGGGGGCACGCGCACGCGAAGCTGCCCAGATGGCCTCCAGCACCGCTTCCGTGCGCAGCAGGATGTCGTCGTTCCAGAAGCGCAGCACGGTGAAACCCTGGTTGCGCAGCCAGGCATCGCGCGCTGCGTCGTGCGGCGAATCGGCGTGCTGTCCGCCATCGGCCTCCACGATCAGGCGCGCGCCGAAGTGGACGAAGTCAACGCCGTAAGAGCCGATGGGCTGCTGGCGGCGGAACTTCTGGCCGTCCAGGCGATGGGCCCGCAGGTGTTTCCACAGGCGCCGCTCGGCGTCGGTCAGGTTCTGGCGCAGGGTTTTGGCGAAGGCGCGTTGGTGCATGGACAAGCCCTTTCCCCCTCTCCCCCAACCCCTCTCCCGCAAGGGGAGAGGGGAGTGAGAACCAGTTTTGGCCCCTCTCCCCTTGCGGGAGAGGGGTTGGGGAGAGGGGGACTGTCTCATGCTCGCACCTCTTGCGCCAGAAAATCCTGCGCAAAGCGTTGCAGCACGCCGCCCGCTTCGTACACGGAGACTTCTTCGGCCGTGTCCAAACGGCAGGTCACGGCTACGCGGTCGGTCTCGCCGTTCCTGCGGTGGATGACCAGCGTGAGGTCGGCGCGCGGCTCCAGCGTGCCTTCCACGTCGTAGGTCTCCGTGCCGTCGAGTTGCAGCGTCAGGCGGTTCACGCCCGGCTTGAATTCCAGCGGCAGCACGCCCATGCCGATCAGGTTGGTGCGGTGGATGCGCTCGAAGCCCTCGGCCACCACCGTCTCCACGCCCGCGAGGCGCACGCCCTTGGCGGCCCAGTCGCGGCTGGAGCCCTGGCCGTAGTCGGCGCCCGCGATGATGATGAGCGGCTGGCGGCGGTTGAGGTAGGTCTCTATGGCCTCCCACATCCTCATCACCTTGCCCTCGGGCTCCACGCGGGCGAGCGAGCCCTTCTTGACCTGCCCATCGACCACGGCCATTTCGTTGACGAGCTGCGGGTTGGCGAAGGTGGCGCGCATCGCGGTCAGGTGGTCGCCGCGGTGCGTGGCGTAGGAGTTGAAGTCCTCCTCGGGCAGGCCCATCTTGTGCAGGTATTCACCCGCCGCGCTGTCCATCAGGATGGCGTTCGAGGGCGAGAGGTGGTCGGTCGTGATGTTGTCGGGCAGGATCGCCAGCGGGCGCATGCCCTTGTTCGTGCGCGGGAAGGCCGCCAGCGCGCCCACGCCTTCCGTGTCCCAGTACGGCGGGCGGCGGATGTAGGTGGATAGGGGGCGCCAGTCGTACTGCGGCGCGGCCTTTTCGCCGTCGTCCACGCGGAGGGCGAACATGGGCTCATAGACCTTGCGGAACTGCTCGGGCTTGACGGCCTGGGCGACGATGGCGTCGATCTCCTCGTCGCCGGGCCAGATGTCTTTCAGGCGAATCTCCTTGCCATCGACGACGGCCAGCACGTCCTGCTCGATGTCGAAGCGCACCGTGCCCGCGATGGCGTAGGCCACCACCAGCGGCGGCGAGGCCAGGAACGCCTGCTTGGCATACGGGTGAATGCGCCCGTCGAAGTTGCGGTTGCCCGAGAGCACCGCCGTGGCGTACAGGTCGCGGTCGATGATCTCTTGCTGGATCTTCGGGTCGAGCGCGCCCGACATGCCGTTGCAGGTGGTGCAGGCGAAGGCGACGATGCCGAAGCCCAGCTTCTCCAGGTCGGCCAGCAGCCCAGCTTCCTTCAGATACAGCTCCACGGCCTTGGAGCCGGGGGCCAGCGAAGACTTGACCCAGGGCTTGCGCGTCAGGCCCAGGCGGTTCGCATTGCGCGCCAGCAGCGCGGCGGCGATCACGTTGCGCGGGTTGCTGGTGTTGGTGCAACTCGTGATGGCGGCGATGATGACCGCGCCGTCGGGCATGCGGCCCGGCTCCTGCACCCACGGCGCCGCGATGCCGCGTTCCGCCAGCGCGGAGGTGGGCAGGCGGCGGTGCGGGTTGCTCGGCCCGGCCATGCTGCGCACGACGCTGGAGAGGTCGAACGCCAGCACGCGCTCGTACTGCGCGGTTTGCAGCGCGGTACACCACAAGCCCGCCGTCCTGGCGTAGTTCTCGACCAGCTTGACCTGCTCCGGGCTGCGGTCGGTCAGCTTCAGGTAGTCGATGGTCTGCGGGTCGATGTAGAACAGCGCGGCGGTGGCGCCGTACTCGGGGCACATGTTGGAGATGGTGGCGCGGTCGCCGATGGAGAGGCTGTCCGCCCCCTCACCGAAGAACTCGACGTAGGCGCCCACGACCTTCTCCTTGCGCAGGAACTCGGTCAGCGCCAGGGCGATGTCGGTCGCGGTGATGCCGCTCTGGCGCTTGCCCGTGAGCTTCACGCCCACGATGTCCGGCAGGCGCATCCACGACGCGCGGCCCAGCATCACGTTCTCGGCTTCCAGCCCGCCCACGCCGACTGCTATCACGCCCAGCGCATCGACGTGCGGCGTGTGGCTGTCGGTGCCCACGCAGGTGTCGGGGAAGGCTACCTTTCCAAGTTCATCGTCCTGCACATAGACGACGGGCGACATCTTCTCCAGGTTGATCTGGTGCATGATCCCGTTCCCCGCCGGGATCACGCTCATGTTGGCGAACGCTTTTTTCGTCCACTCGATGAAGTGGAAGCGGTCCTCGTTGCGGCGGTCCTCAATGGCGCGGTTCTTGGCGAACGCATCGGGGTCGAACCCGC
>JASGDZ010000208.1:0-6162 GCA_047606835.1 Microbacterium sp.
CTTGAACTCGGCGGCGCCGTCGGGGATGTCCTCGGCGGCGATCGTGAGGTAGTGCGGGCAGGTCTCCACGGTGAGCGCGACGCCCGCCGCCTTCGCCGCGCGGATGGCCGGCAGCGATCCGGCGTCGCTGAGGTGCAGGATGTGTGCGCGCGCACCGGTGCGCGCCGCCGCCGCGATCACCCGGTCGACCGCGGACCGCTCGCTGGCGGGCGGTCGCGACGCGAGGAACGCCCCGTAGCTGCTGCCGAGCTCGCCGTCGGCGGCCAGCAGCGCCGGATCCTCGGCGTGCACGATGAGCCGGGAGCCGAGCGCGGCGACCTCCTCCATCGCCGCGCCCAGCTGGTCTGCGTCCAGGTGCCCGAACTCGTCGACCCCGGAGGGCGAGAGGAAGCACTTGAAGCCGAACACCCCGGCGTCGTGCAGCCGAGCCAGGCTGCCCAGGCTCTCCGGCACGGCGCCGCCCCAGAAGCCGACGTCGATGTGCGCGGAAGGCGCCGCCGCCCGGCGCTTGATCTGAAGGGCCTCCACCGTGGTGGTCGGCGGGATGCTGTTCAGCGGCATGTCGACGATCGTGGTCACGCCGCCGGCCGCGGCGGCGAGGGTGGCGCTGCGAAACCCCTCCCACTCCGTGCGCCCCGGCTCGTTCACGTGCACGTGCGCGTCGACGAGGCCGGGAAGGAGCACGGCGTCGTCGGGCACCTGCACGGCGCGGGCGCCGCGCACGGCGTCGCGCGCGCCCACGACGTCGGCGATGCGGCCGCGCTCGACGACCACCGCGGCGGGCCGGAATCCGGTGCCGAGGAACACGCGCGCGGCACGGATGACGGTCCGCTCCCGGTCGCGACGTGAACCCATGGCTTAACCCTAGGCCGGTCGCGTTTCGACGGTGTTAAGCCCGTCCGGTCCCGGTCGTTGAGCGAGCGAAGCGAGACGAGGCTGATCCCGGTCGTTGAGCGAGCGAAGCGAGACGAAACGCAGCGAAGCGGGTCGGCGCCTCTCGTCGCGGCGCTCGCGGCTCGACGATCTGACCCCCGGCGTTCGTAACGCGGCGGAAACGCGAAGGGGGGTACGGTCCAAGGGTGGAGCTGCAGACGTTCAACGCCCTGCCCGCCGACGAGGCCGCGGCTGCGGTGCGCGTGTGGGCGGCCGTGCCGTGGTGGGTCGACGAGCTCGTCGCGGCGCGTCCGTTCGGCTCGGTCTCCGACCTCGAGCGTTCGGCGATCGACCTGGCCGCGCGGTGGACGGCGGCCGACCTGGATGCCGCGCTCGCCCACCACCCCCGCATCGGGCAGCGCCCCACCGGCACCGGCGCCGACGCCGACGCGTCTCGGCGCGAGCAGGCCGCGATGTCCGCTGCGACCGACGACGTCGCCGAGCGGATGGCGGCGGCGAACGCCGCCTACGAAGAGCGGTTCGGCCGGGTGTTCCTCATCCGCGCCGCGGGACGCTCGCCCGAAGAGATGCTCGCGGCGCTGGAGCGGCGCCTCGGCGCCGACGACGCGACCGAGGCGGCCGAGGCCCTCGAGCAGCTGCGCGAGATCGCGGCGCTGCGGCTGCACCAGACCCTGACCCCTCCGGAGGAGACACCGTGACGAGCCCGCTGACGACCCACATCCTCGACGCCACCAGCGGATCGCCCGCGACCGGGGTGGAGGTCGTGCTGACGGATGCCGAAGGCGCCGAGCTCGCCCGTGGCACCACCGACGCGGACGGACGCCTCGGGCTCGGCGCCGGAAGCCTCGCATCCGGCGACTACGCCCTCTCGTTCGCGACGCGGGCGTACTTCTCCGCCCGCGGCGTCGACGCCTTCTACCCGTCGGTGTCGGTGTCGTTCACGGTCGTCGACCCCGACCGGCACTACCACGTGCCGCTGCTGCTGAGCCCGTTCGCGTACTCCACCTACCGCGGCAGCTGACGGCTACTGCTGCGCGGCGGCTTCACCCTCGGAGCGGCCGCGCAGGGTCAGCCACATCGCGACCGCCGGCGTGTCCGCCGACGCGTTGACGACGCGGTGCGGTCGCGACGCCCAGAACGACAGGCAGTCGCCGACGCCCAGCTCGACGACGCCCTCACTGAACTCGAACGAGAGCGTCCCGCTGACCACGCGCCCCGCCTCGTAGCCGTCGTGCACGAGCATCGCGCCGTCCACGCTGGAGGAGGTCAGCGGCGGATACACCGTCTCGTAGAGGTCGACCCCCGGGATGCGGGTCGGCGTCAGCCTGCGGTAGACGACGCCCTGGCCGAGCGTCCGCTCCGATGCCGCGCTGGCGAGGGCGACCATCACCCCCGGCAGCGGCTGCGACGCCGTCTCCTGGCCGAGGTCGATCGGGTGCAGCACGTCGTGGTCGTCGAAGATCGCCGCCACGGGGACGCCCAGCACGCTGACGATCTCGATGAGCCGGTTGACGGAGGGCTGCATGACGCCGTTCTCGATCTGCGACAGCGCGCTGGAGGAGATGCCAACGGCCTCCGCCACCGCGCGTAGCGAGAGTCCCGACTCCTTGCGCATGCGCCTCAGGCGCGCGCCGATCAACGCGGTCGACTCGGTCAGCTCCGCCACGTGAAACCCCTCCCTGCCCGTGCGCGCCGGGCGGCTCGGTGCCGGCGTCGTCTCTGACGGATCCAGTGTAGGCGCGGGCTCCCGGCATCCATTTACAGACGAAACCTTCCTTTAACGTGCCCGCAACGCCGCATGACCTGTTAAGGCATAGCTTCACAAAGCAAGACGTCATCCGAACACCGACACAGGAGCAGAAGCATGACAGATGTAAGCGTGAGCCTGGGGGCCAACAAGTACGGCAAGGCGGAGAACAGGGTCGTGCGCATCGTGCGCGACACCCCGCGGCACGAGATCATCGACCTGAACGTGACCTCGCAGCTGCGCGGCGCGCAGCTCGTCGACTCCTACCTGGTCGGCGACAACAGCCTCGTCGTCGCCACCGACACGCAGAAGAACACCGCCTTCGCCTTCGCGAAGGAGTACGGCATCCCCTCGCCCGAGGAGTACCTGCTCACCCTCGGCAAGCACTTCACGAGCGAGTTCGACTGGATCGAGGGCGGCCTCTGGCAGGCCGAGCAGTACGAGTGGGACCGCATCGTCGTCGACGGCGTCGGTCACGACCACTCGTTCGTGCGCAAGGGACAGGGCACGCGCCTGGCGACCGTGCAGATCGTCGACGGCGAGACGCACGTGACCGGCGGCGTGAAGGACCTCGTCGTGCTGAAGTCCACCGGCAGCGCGTTCGCCGGCTTCCCCCGCGACAAGTACACGACGCTCGTCGAGACCGACGACCGGATCATGGCCACCTCGGTGACCGGTCGCTGGCGGTTCCTCCCCGAGGCCGTCGAGGCGGGCATCGACTACAACGGCCTGTACGCGGAGGTCAGCGCGATCCTGCTGTCGACGTTCGCGACCGTGCACTCCCTCGCCCTGCAGCAGACGCTCTTCGCGATGGGCAAGGCCGCGATCGAGGCCCGCCCGGAGATCGCCGAGGTGCGCTTCCAGATGCCCAACAAGCACCACTTCGTCTACGACCTCGCGCCCTTCGGGCTGGAGAACCCGAACGAGGTCTTCATCGCGGCCGACCGCCCGTACGGCCTCATCGAGGGCACCGTCATCCGCGACGGCGTCGCGCCCGCCCCCGCGGCCTGGACCGACGTCCCCACCTTCATCTGATCTCGCACCCCGCCGTCGGCCACGCCGGCGGCGGGGCTCACCTTGCCAAGGAGCCGATATGACCAGTCCGACGATCGATTCACCCAGCACCACCAAAACCACCCGTCCCGAAGACGCACGTCTGGGCCCCGGCCCGACGTTCGGCTACGGCATCCAGCACATCCTCGCGATGTTCGGCGGCGTCATCGCCGTCCCGCTCATCATCGGCGGCGTCGCAGGGCTGGACACCGCCGAGAAGGCGATCCTGGTCGCGTGCGGCCTGTTCGTGAGCGGGCTCGCGACGCTGCTGCAGACCCTCGGCGTCCCGTATGTCGGCTCGCAGCTGCCGCTCGTGCAGGGCACCTCGTTCGCTGCGGTGTCGACCATGACCGCCATCATCGGCGACGACGGCACCGAGGGACTGCAGCACGTGTACGGCGCAATCATCGTCGCGGCCGCCGTCGGCTTCGTCATCACGCCGTTCTTCGCTCGTGTCGTGCGTTTCTTCCCGGCCGTCGTGACCGGTTCGATCATCACCGTGATCGGCCTGTCGCTCATGCCTGTGGCTGCGCGATGGATCACCGGGAACGCGACGATCACCGTCGACGGCGCAGCCGTGGAGAACCCCGACTTCGCCTCGATGGACAACATCCTGCTCGCGCTGTTCTCCTTCCTCGTCGTGATCGTGCTCAGCAAGATCCAGGCCCTCTCCCGCCTGGCGGTGCTGCTGGGGCTGGCGATCGGCACGATCGTCGCCCTGATCTTCGGCATGGTCGACGTCAGCGCCGTCGCCACGGCGGCAGTGTTCGCGTTCCCGCAGCCGTTCGCCTTCGGCTTGCCGCAGTTCGCGATCGGCGCCATCGTCTCGATGCTCATCGTGGTCCTCGTGATCATGGTCGAGACGACCGCCGACATCCTGGCGGTGGGCGAGGTCGTCGGCACGAAGGTCGATGCGCGCCGCGTCGGCAACGGTCTGCGCGCCGACATGGGTGCGTCGGTGATCGCTCCGGTGTTCAATGCGTTCCCGGCATCCGCGTTCGCGCAGAACGTTGGCCTGGTAGCCCTCACCGGCATCAAGAGCCGCTTCGCGGTGGCGGCCGGCGGCGTCGTCCTGGTCGTGCTGGGCCTGTCGCCCATGGCGTCGGCCGTCTTCAGCCTCATCCCCGGCCCCGTGCTCGGCGGAGCGGGCATCGTGCTGTTCGGCTCGGTGGCGGCCAGCGGCGTGCGCACGCTGTCAAAGGTCCAGTTCAAGAACAACAACAACCTGGTGATCGTCGCGGCGGCCCTGGCCTTCGGGCTCATCCCCGTCGTCTCGACGGACTTCTGGCAGGCCTTCCCCGAGTGGTTCGCCACGATCTTCGACTCCGGCATCAGCTCGGCGGCGATCGTTGCGGTGCTGCTGAACCTGTTCTTCAACGTGTTCCTGCCCGGCACGCCCGAGGAGCCCGACAACCTCGCCGCGGCCCCGCCGCTGCAGGTGCAGACGACGGAGATCAAGATCCTGAGCGAAGGAGGCGAGCTCACCGCCGACTCCTACGAGCCGGACAGCCGCACCGAGGGGACCCGCGCGAAGGATCCGGACGCGAACAAGGACGCATCCGACCACTGACGCGGATGCCGTGCGCCCCGTGCTCTCGCGGGGCTCGGCGATCGCTGAGAAAGGCCGCTGCGCGACAGACACCACACGGTGTCACGCGCAGCGGCCTTTCTCACGCCCCTCGGGCTGCGGGACGTGGCCGCCTCAGGCCGCGGCGTCGGCGACGTACAGGTCGATGAGCTGTGTGAACGCCTCGAGGTAGCCCCGGAGGTAGGCCGCGGTGCCCTCGTTGCCGATCTCGCCGTCTTCGCCGAAGAGGCCGGGCGCCGACTGGATGAAGCCCTCGGGCTGGCCGAGCGTCGGCGCATTGAAATGCCCGAGGATGCTGCGCAGGTGCTGCTGGGCCGCGGCGGTCGCGATCGGACCGCCCGACGTGCCGATGATGGCGGTGGGCTTGCCGTTGAACGAGCCCTGGCCGTACGGGCGCGACGCCCAGTCGAGCGCGTTCTTCAGCACCCCGGGGATGGAGCGGCTGTACTCCGGCGTGACGATGATGACGCCGTCGACGTCGGCGATGGCCTGTTTGAAGTCGCGCGCGACCTGGGGGTAGTCGGCGTCGGCGTCGGGCGAGTAGAACGGGAGGTCCTTGATCGGGATCTCGACGAGCTCGACGCCTTCGGGCGCCACTCGTGCGAGCGCCCGCGCAAGGCGGCGGTTGATGGACGTGCTGGAGATGCTGCCGACGATGTAGCCGATCGTGTAGGTCACGGTTCCTCTTCCGTTCTTCGTTCCGGTCGTGCGGGTCGTGCGACCCAGATCCATTCAGGTGCAAGCATCCGTCTCCGCGGTCTATTCCCGTGGTTCTCGCCCTCCCGTCGCACACGGTGCCCTCGCCCGCCCTCCCGTGCCCGCCCGCTGCTGAGAAAGGCCGCTGCGCGGGAGGCGCACCCACGTGTCACGCGCAGCGGCC
>JASGDZ010000209.1:0-6163 GCA_047606835.1 Microbacterium sp.
CGCTTCGCGTCCTCGCGCGCGTCGACGGCCTGCGCCTGCAGGACGTGCGCGAGCGGGGCGCCCCGCTCGATCGCCGCGACCAGGTGGTCCACGGAGCGAGACAGCGCGGGCACCTGCAGGCGCTGGGCCATCGCGGCGAGCGCCTCGGCGAGAGGCGATCCGGTGCCGACCGCCAGCACCGTGGCGCGCACCTCGGCGGTGAGGTCGCCCGCGCCCACCGCACCGACCCGGCGCAGGCTGTCGAGCAGACCCTCGCCTGCCGCGAGGCACAGTGCGAGGAACTCCAGCACGGTCGGCAGCTCCTCCTCGATGCGGCGCGCCCGCGAGCGGGACGCCGAGGTGAGACGCACGTCGCACAGCACGAGGGCGACCGCTGCGAGCACCGGCGGGACGAGGCCCGCGGCGGGCGTGAGCCTGCCGACGAGCGCGAGCGCGACGACGAACACCCCTCCTGCGACCAGCCCACCGAGAGCCCACGCCAGCTGTCGTCCGCGGAAGGAGGCGACGTCGATCGTCCAGCCCGCCTGCGCCAGGCGGCGCTCCACACCGTCCGAACCGCCCAGCAGGCGGCCCAGTCGCACCCGCGCCGCACCCCATATGCCGGCGAGCCCGAGCGCAGGAGCGCTCCACGGGGTCACGCCACGCGGATCGGCGACGTCGCGCACGTACGGCGCGATGCGCCGCGAGAGGGATGCCGCACCCCACCGCGGCGTGAGGGCGAGCAGACAGCACGCGCCGAGGCCGAACGCCGTGCCCAGCACGACGGCTGCCGACAGATCGGTGAGGGCGCCCGTCATCCGAACCACCGCCTCGGCTCGGGCAGCCGGCCGATCCGCAGCATGACGCGGAAGGCGACGAACGACACCGCGGCGCCGGCGAGCACCAGCACGACGCCCTCGGCGCTCGCGTAGGCGCGGGCCCCCTCGGGCCGCAGCGCCAGCAGGGCGAGGATCACCCACGGCGCGACCACGCCGAGCACGGCGGCACCGCGGATCCAGGACTGACGGGCCTCGACCTCCGCCCGCAGTCCCGCATCGGCCCGCACGGACGCCGCGAGCGCCCGGAGCACCGGTGTCAGCTCGGTGCCGCCGACCTGACGCGCCATCCGCAGCGTCTCGACGATCCGGTCGGCGACCGGATCGGCCAGGGCGGCCTTCAGGCGCTGCGCGCTCGAGTCGAAGTGTCCCGATGCCGCGAGGTCGCGGTCGAACGCCGCGAAGGCCGGGCGCAGCGCGGGAGGCGCCGACGTCGCGAGGCTCGCCACGGCGTCGGGCAGCGACATCCCCGCCCGCACCGACGCGATCAAGAGGTCGCACACGTCAGGCCACAGCGCGCGCCGCGAGCGCCGCAGGCCGAGGCGGCGGGCGCGCAGCCACCCGAACGGCGCGCCCGCGCCGGCGACGAGCGCGACCAGCGCGAGGGCTTGCACGCCGGTCAGGAGAAGGGCGAGGGCACCCGCGACGAGCGCGAGCAGGACGGCAACGGCGACGACCACGCGCGGGCGCACGGCGGCGAGCCCGGCGTCTTCGAGCAGCCGGGCGAGCGCGCCCGTCGCCTTCTCCGGCGTGCGAGGCTCCCGCGCCGGCCACAGCCACGGCGACGCGGTCAGCAGGACGCCGGCGGCCAGCACCGCGCCCCACACGAGCGTCATGCGACCGCTCCGTCGGCCTCGGCGTCGTCGACGTGGACCGTCTCGGCCTCGATCGCGCCGTCGATCACCCGTCCGGTCGGCGCGACGAGCTCGACGATGCGGCGCCGGCCCGACGAGTCCATCGCGCAGTGCGCGACGAGCTGCACCGAACGGGCGACCGCGGGCAGCACGAACCCGGCGTCGATGTTGCGGCCAGCCAGGAGCGGCAGCGCGGCCAGCTTCGCGAGCGCCTCGCGCGCCGAGTTCGCGTGGATCGTCGCGGCGCCGGGCACCCCCGTGTTCAGCGCGAGCAGCAGATCGAGCGCCTCGGCATCGCGCACCTCACCCACGACGAGGCGGTCGGGCCGCATCCGCAGGGCCTCCTTCACGAGGCGCCGCAGGGTCACCTCGCCGGTGCCCTCCAGACTCGGCTGGCGCCCCTGCAGCGCGACCAGGTCGGGGGCGTCGACCGCCAGCTCGAACGTCTCCTCCACGGTGACGATGCGATGCCGCGGCGGGCACGCGGCGATCAGCGCGCCGAGGAGCGTCGTCTTGCCGGTGTGCGTCGCACCGGAGACGAGGACGCTGCGGCCGTCGGCCATCGCGGCGCGCAGCTGTGCCGCCGCGTGCCGCGGCAGCGCGCCCGCGTCGACGAGCGCGTCGAGGTCGCGGTACTGCGGGAGGTGCTTGCGGATGTTGACCGACCAGTGCCGGCGGGTGATGTCGGGGATCACGACGTGCAGCCTGTCGCCGCTCGGCAGCGACGCGTCGACGAACGGCTGGCTGAGGTCGACCCGCCGGCCGGTGGAGTGCAGCATCCGCTCCACCAGGTCGCGCACCGCGGCATCCGTGAGCCGCAGCGGCGTGCGCTCGGACACGCCTCCGCGGGCGACGAAGATCCTGTCCGGAGCGTTGATCCAGACCTCCTCGACCGTCGGGTCGTCGAGGTAGGCCTGCAGCGGACCGTAGCCCGAGACCGCGGCGAGCACCTCGCGCACGCACGCCGCCTCGTCGTCGATCGGGGCGAGCCCGCGCGCGAGGGCGAAGTCGTTGTGCCGCTGCACCTCGGCGTGCGCGATGCGCGCGGCCAGCTCCGGCTCCCGGCTCGGATCGGCCTGCTCCGCGCGCAGGCGTGCGCGCACCCGCTCGGCGACGACGGTCGCGGGGGCGGCGGGCGGTGTCACAGGGTGCATCGCGCCATCCTCCCAAGTCTCGGTCCGCGGGCGCGGAAGTTATCCACAGGATGGCGGTGGGAAGCGAAGGAAACCCCCACAGCCCGCGCCCAGCACCATCGATAGACTGAGCGCACTCGCGGGAGTGGTGAAACTGGCAGACACGCAGGATTTAGGTTCCTGTGCCCTCGGGCGTGTGGGTTCAAGTCCCACCTTCCGCACGGGGCGGTCCGTCCGCCACACCTTCACCGCCGACCACTCCGACCGACGGGACCCTCGTGCATCACGCCGCCCTCATCCCCTGGCTCGACCCGCACACGATCATCAGCGCCGCAGGGCCGTGGGCCCTGCTCGTCGTGTGCCTCATCGTCTTCGCCGAGACGGGCCTGCTCGTCGGCTTCCTGCTCCCCGGCGACACGCTCCTGGTCATCTCCGGTCTGCTGTCGCACGCCAACGCGATGCTGCCCCACGGGACGTTCGGGGTGAGCGTGTGGTGGGTGGCGGTGCTCATCGCCCTGGCGGCGTTCGCCGGCGGGGAGTGCGGCTACTACATCGGCCACAAGGGCGGACCGGCCGTGTTCGAGCGCAAGGAGTCCGGCATCTTCAGCCGCGAGAACGTCGAACGCACGAACGCGTTCTTCGACAGGTACGGCGGACTCACCGTCATCCTCGCCCGCTTCGTCCCCTACGTGCGCACCTTCGCGCCGGTCGCCGCCGGTGTCGGACACATGCCGTGGCGCCGCTACACCCTGTACAACGCCATCGGGGCGGCGCTGTGGGGCTTCGGACTCACCATGTTCGGATACCTGATCGGCTTCATCCCTCCGGTCGCGTGGTTCGTCGAGGAGTACATCGACCTCATCCTCCTCGCCGCCGTCGCAGGGACGGCGCTGGTGACCCTGTGGCACTACCTGACGCAGCGTTCCAAGGCGAAGAAGGCCTCGCGCGAGAGCTGAGTCAGGCCCGCGCCGCGCGCGATCTCTCGACGCTCGCGCGCAGCGCCTCCATGAGGTCGATCACCTCGCCGCCCGCCTCCTCGGCGGGTTCGCCGAAGGTCGCCGCGGTGTCGAGCGCGTCGCCCTGCTCGAGCTTCGCGTCGATGAGCGTGCGCAGCTCGTCCTGGTACTCGTCGGAGAACTCGTCGGGGTCGAAGTCCTTGGAGAAGCTCTCCACGAGGGCCGCCGACAGCTCGAGCTCCTTCGCCGAGATCCGCACCGGCTCGTCGAGCGCGGGAAACGCCGCCTCCCGCACTTCGTCGGCCCACAGCAGCGTCTGCAGCACGAGCACGTCGCCGCGCACGCGCAGCGCCGCAAGACGCGTCTTCTGACGCAGCGAGAAACGCGCGATCGCGGTGCGGTCGGTCTGCTCCAGCGTCTTGCGCAACAGCACGTACGCCTTCGGCGACGCCGAGTCGGGCTCGAGGTAGTAGGGCTTGTCGAGGGTGAGCGCGTCGACCTGGTCGCTCGGCACGAACTCCACGATGTCGATCTCGCGGCTGCGTTCGGAAGGCAGCGACGCGAAATCGTCTCTCGTGAGCACGACGGTGCGCTGGCCGTCGTCGTACGCCCTGTCGATGTCGTGGAACGCCACGACCTCGCCGTCGAGCTCGCAGACGCGCTGATAGCGGATGCGCCCGCCGTCGGCGGCGTGCACCTGGTGCAGCGGCACGTCGTGGTCCTCGGTCGCCGAGTAGACCTTGACCGGCACGTTGACGAGCCCGAACGTCAACGCCCCCTTCCAGATCGCTCTCATCCCCCCAGTGAACACCCGCGCGGCGACGCCCGGCCAGCCCTGGCACGATTCGGTCCCGGCGAGCCGCGCTGCGCGGGGAGCGGGCGTGCCCGCGCGGCGGGCTGCGCGCGGACGGAGTCGTGAACGGGCAGGATGAGGCCATGGCCGGTGACGAGCAGCTCGTGCGGATCGACGGGCGCCGCCTGCGACTGACGAACCTCGACAAGGTGCTCTACCCCGAGACCGGCACCACCAAGGGCGAGGTGATCGACTACTGCACGCGCATCGCGCCGCTGCTGATCCCGCATGTCGCCGGCAGACCGGTGACGCGCAAGCGCTGGCCCGACGGCGTCGGCACCGCCGACGACCCCGGCCCGGTGTTCTTCGCGAAGGACCTCGAACGCGGCGCGCCGTCGTGGGTGCGCCGGATGCCGATCCCGCACTCGACAGGCACGAAGGACTATCCGCTCGTAGGCGACGTGCCGACGCTCGTGTACCTCGCCCAGGTGGCGAGCCTGGAGCTGCACGTGCCGCAGTGGCGGTTCACCCGAGACGGCGGCATCGGCCCGGCCGATCGGCTCGTGCTCGACCTCGATCCCGGCCCGGGCGCGGGACTGGCGGAGTGCGCCGTCGTGGCGCGCTGGGCGCGCGACATCCTGCGCGGAATGGGCCTGGAGCCGTCACCCGTGACGAGCGGCAGCAAGGGCATGCAGCTGTATGCCGCGCTTCCGCCCGCGCAGTCGAGCGACACCGCGTCGGCGCTCGCCCACGAGCTGGCGCGGTCGATCGAGGCGGATCACCCCGACCTGGTCGTCAGCAGCATGAAGAAGGAGCAGCGCGCCGGCAAGGTGCTCATCGACTGGAGCCAGAACAGCGCGGCCAAGACGACGATCGCGCCGTACTCCCTGCGCGGAGGGCTGCGGCCGACCGTGGCGGCACCGCGCACGTGGGACGAGCTCGACGACCCGGCACTGCGGCAGCTGTCGTTCGACGAGGTGCTGGACCGAGCGTCGCGCATCGGCGACCCCCTGGCGGCGCTCGGCTTCCACGCGGCCGGGCGGGCGGCGGATGACGGACCGCTGGCCGCGTACATCGCCAAGCGCACCGCGGGGCGCACGCCCGAGCCGGTGCCCTCGAACGCCCTGGGCGCCGTGACGCACGCCGACGAGCGACCGCGCTTCGTCGTCCAGGAGCATCACGCGACCGCCCTGCACTGGGATCTCCGTCTCGAGCGCGACGGCGTGCTCGTGAGCTGGGCGGTGCCGCGCGGCGTTCCCTCGACCAGCGCGAAGGACAGCCTCGCCATCCAGACCGAGGACCACCCGCTGGAGTACGGGTCGTTTCAGGGCACGATCCCGCGCGGCCAGTACGGCGCGGGCACCGTGACGATCTGGGACGACGGGCGCTACGACCTGGAGAAGTGGCGCGACGACGAGATCATCGTCACCGTCGAGGGGCGCCCGGGAGGGCCCCTCGGCCGGGTGCGGCTGGCGCTCATCCGCACGTCGGGCGCGGGCGAGAAGTCGCAGTGGCTGCTGCACCGCATGAAGGAGGTCCCGCCGCCCGGTCGGGTCGCGGCGCCCGCGGCGCCGGCGAGACGACCCGCGCCGGCGCCGATGCTCGCGACGAG
>JASGDZ010000210.1:0-9081 GCA_047606835.1 Microbacterium sp.
CAGGGCTACGGCGACATGGTGCTCGTCCCCGACGAGGCGACGCTGCGCCGCGTCGCGTGGATCCCCGGCAGCGCCCTCGTGATGGCCGACCTCACGTGGCTGGACGGCCGGCCGGTGCAGCAGTCCCCTCGCGCCGTCCTGAACGCCCAGCGTGCCCGCCTCGCCGAGCGCGGGCTCGTGGCCTACTCGGGCACCGAGCTGGAGTTCATCGTCTTCGACGACTCGTACCGGGATGCCTGGGCCAAGGGCTACCGCGGACTCACCGCCGCCACCGACTACAACGTCGACTACAACCTGCTGGCCACCACGCGCCTCGAGCCGCTGCTGCGCGACATCCGCGTGAGCATGGACGCGGCCGGGATGTACTGCGAGGGCGTGAAGGGCGAGTGCAACCTCGGACAGCAGGAGATCGCGTTCCGCTACGACGAGGCGCTGGCGACCGCCGACAACCACGTGATCTACAAGAACGGGGCCAAGGAGATCGCCGATCGTCACGGCAAGGCGATCACGTTCATGGCGAAGTTCGACCAGCGCGAGGGCAACTCGTGCCACATCCACCTGTCGGTGCGGTCGGAGTCCGGCGATCCGGTCATGGCCGGAGACGGCCCGCACGGCTTCAGCCCGTTCATGGAGCACTGGATCGCCGGCATCCTCGCGACGCTGCGCGAGTTCACGCTGCTGTACGCCCCGACGATCAACTCCTACAAGCGCTACGCGAAGGGAACCTTCGCGCCCACCGGCGTCGCGTGGGGGGTCGACAACCGCACGTGCGCGCTGCGCGTCGTCGGCCACGGCTCGTCGCTGCGCGTGGAGAACCGCGTGCCGGGGGGCGACGTCAACCCCTACCTCGCGATCGCGGCGATCATCGCCGGCGGCCTGCACGGCGTGGAGCACGAGTTGGCGCTGCCGGCACCGCTGACCGGGAACGCCTACGACGCCGGAGTTGACCGCCTGCCGACGACGCTCGGCGACGCGGCCGCGCTGCTCGACGAGTCGGCGATCGCGCGGCGGGCGTTCGGCGACGAGGTCGTGGACCACTACCTCAACCAAGCACGCATCGAGGTCGAGGCCTTCGAAGCAGCGGTGACCGACTGGGAGCGCGTGCGTGGCTTCGAACGGCTCTGACGCGCCCCGTCCGGTCGCAGGGGGTGGCGCTGCGGTCGTTGAGCGAGCGGAGCGAGACGAAACGCCCCGTCCGGTCATCGGCCTGACGACGTACCTCGAGCGCGCGAAGCAGGGCGTGTGGGACGTGCGGGCGGCGTTCCTGCCGCAGCAGTACTTCACCTCGGTGACGGATGCCGGCGGCATTCCCGTCCTCCTGCCGCCGCAGCCCGCCCCCGACGCCGTCGCCGAGGCCGTGCTCGACGGGATCGACGGGCTCGTCCTCACCGGGGGCGCGGACGTGCAGCCCGAGCTCTACGGCGCCGAGCGGCATCCGCTCACCGACCCGGCCCGCGCGGACCGCGACGCGTGGGAGCTGGCGCTGTTCCGCGCGGCGGAGCGGCGGCGGATGCCGGTGCTCGCGATCTGCCGCGGGCTGCAGCTGGTCAACGTGGCCCGCGGCGGCACGCTGCACCAGCACCTGCCGGAGCACCTCGGCACCGAGCGCTACCGCATCGGCGGCGGGGTGTTCGCGAGCAACACCGTCGAGGTCGCAGGCGGCACCGCTCTCGCGGCGCTCGTCGGCGAGGGCGCCTTCGACGTGCACAGCTACCACCATCAGGGCGTGGACCGCGTCGGCGAGGGGCTCGTGGTGACCGCCCGCACCGACGACGGGCTGGTCCAGGCGTTCGAGTCCGACGGCGACGGATACGTCATGGGCGTGCAGTGGCACCCCGAGGAGAACGCGCAGGACAAGAGCCTGTTCGCGGGGCTCGTGGCGCAGGCCGCCGCCGGTCGCCGGTCGTACCCCCGGTCGTCGAGCGAGGTCGCGCCGGAACGCGGCACCGCTCCCCGGTCGTCGAGCGAGGTCGCGCCGGGCGCGACCGAGACGAGACGCGGCGACCGGGCGAGGAGCGCCGACGCGTGAGCACGTTCACGCTGATCGAGCCCGCGACCGGCCGGGCGTTCCGCGAGATCCCCCGGGCCACCGTGGACGAGGTCGACGCCGCCGTCGCCGCGGCGGTGTCGGCGCAGCGCGGGTGGGCCGGGGCCGCGCCCGTCGTGCGCGCCGACGCGCTGCGCCGTTTCGCGCGGGTCGTCGAAGAGCACGTCGAGGAGCTCGCGCGCCTCGAGGTGCGCAACTCGGGCCACCCGATCGAGTCGGCTCGCTGGGAGGCGGCGCACGTCGCCCAGGTGCTGAACTACTACGCGGGCGCCCCCGAGCGGCTGAGCGGGCGGCAGATCCCCGTGCCGGGCGGGCTCGACGTCACGTTCCACGAGCCGTACGGCGTCGTCGGCGTCATCGTGCCGTGGAACTTCCCGATGACGATCGCCTCATGGGCCTTCGCCCCCGCGCTCGCGGCCGGCAACGCCGTCGTGCTCAAGCCCGCCGAGCTGACGCCGCTGACCGCTGTGCGACTCGGCGAGCTGGCCCTAGACGCCGGGCTGCCGGAGGGGCTCCTCACGGTGATCACCGGCGCGGGCTCGGTCGTCGGCGAGCGCTTCGTGACCCACCCCGATGTGCGCAAGGTCGTCTTCACGGGGTCGACGCAGGTCGGCACCGAGGTCGCGGCCGGCTGCGCCCGGGGGCTGAAGCCCGTGACCCTGGAGCTCGGCGGGAAGAGCGCCAACATCGTGTTCGCCGACGCCGATCTGGAGCGGGCGGCGGCCTCCGCGCCCGGATCGGTGTTCGACAACGCGGGGCAGGACTGCTGCGCGCGGTCGCGCATCCTCGTCGAGCGCTCGGTTCACGACCGGTTCCTCGAGCTGCTCGAGCCCGCAGTGGCGGCATGGCGGGTCGGCGACCCGGCGCAGCCGGAGACGCAGATGGGGCCGCTGATCTCGGCCGCGCACCGGGAGTCGGTGGCATCCTTCCTCGACGGCGCCGACATCGCGTTGCGTGGCACCGCGCCCGGCGGCGACGGGTTCTGGTTCGCGCCGACGGTCGTGCTCGCCGAGCCCGGCGACCGCGTCGCGCGGGAGGAGGTCTTCGGGCCCGTCGTCGCCGTGCTCCCTTTCGACGACGAGGCGGATGCCATCCGGCTCGCCAACGACACGGTCTACGGGCTCGCCGGCTCGCTGTGGACGGAGAACCTGGGTCGCGCGGTGCGCGTCGCGCGGGCGGTCGACAGCGGCGTGCTGTCGGTCAACTCGCACTCGTCGGTGCGGTATTGGACGCCGTTCGGGGGGATGAAGGCCTCCGGGCTGGGCCGTGAGCTCGGACCGGATGCCGCGGAGCACTTCACCGAGACCAAGAACGTGTTCTTCGCGACGGACCCGCCCGGTCGTTGAGCCAGGCGCGCAGCGACGAGACGAAACGCACGATGGAGGAGCCCATGGACCTGACCCAGCGACTGAGGGATCGCGTCGCCGTCATCACCGGCGGCGCCAGCGGCATCGGGCTCGCCACCGCGCGGCGGTTCGCGGCCGAGGGCGCGCGTGTGGTGATCGCCGACCTCGACCCCGCGGCGGGGGAGCGTGCGGCGGCTGAGGTCGACGGCCTGTTCCGTCTTGTCGACGTCGCCGACGAGGCATCCGTCAACCAGCTCTTCGACTCCGTGGCGGGCGACCTCGGCAGGCTCGACATCGCGTTCAACAACGCCGGCATCTCGCCCGCCGACGACGACTCGATCGAGACCACCGAGCTGCCGGCGTGGGATCGCGTGCAGGACGTCAACCTCAAGAGCGTGTACCTGTGCTCGCGGGCGGCGCTGCGGCACATGGTGCCGGCGGGCAGGGGCTCGATCGTCAACACGGCGTCGTTCGTCGCGCTGCTGGGCTCGGCGACGTCGCAGATCTCCTACACCGCGTCCAAGGGCGGCGTGCTCGCGCTGACCCGCGAGCTCGGCGTGCAGTTCGCGCGGCAGGGGATCCGCGTCAACGCGCTGTGCCCCGGCCCGGTGAACACGCCGCTGCTGCGGGAGCTGTTCGCGAAGGATCCTGTGCGCGCGCAGCGGCGGCTCGTGCACGTGCCGATGGGCCGCTTCGCCGAGCCCGAGGAGCTCGCCGCCGCCGTCGCGTTCCTCGCGTCGGACGACGCGTCGTTCATCACCGCGACGGCGTTCGTCGTCGACGGCGGCATCACCAACGCGTACGTCACGCCGCTCTAGACGATATGAGCGACGCGCGGCTGAGGGAGGTGCGGCGGGCGGTCTACCGCCCGGTGCGGCAGGGAAACGCGCTGGAAGACACGGTCGCCCGGCTCGTCCAGACGATCCGGGTGGGCGTCGTGGCGCCAGGGGAGTCGCTGCCTCCCGAACGCGAGCTCGCCGCGAGGTACGGCGTGAGCCGCGACACCGTGCGCGAGGCCATCAGAGAGCTCGCCGACACCGGCTATCTCATCCCGCGGCGCGGGCGGTACGGAGGCACCTTCGTCGCCGACCCGCTGCCCCGGCCCCCCGCGGGGCCCGTCGCGCCGGCCGAGCTCGACGACGTGCTGGGCATGCGGCGCGTGCTGGAGGAGGGCGCGGCGCGGGCCGCGGCCTCACGGGCGCTGCACGCCGCCGAGCGGGACGCGCTGTGGTCGGGGTTCGACGCGGCGCGCGGGTCGGACGAAGCGGAGTACCGGCGCCTCGACTCGCTCCTCCACCTGACGATCGCCGCGCTCGCCGGCATCCCGTCGCTCGTTCCGCTCGTCACCGAGAACCGCGCGCGCGTGAACGCGTGGCTCGACACGTTCCCCCTGCTGCCGCGCAACATCGAGCACTCCGACCAGCAGCACGAGCTCATCGTGACGGCGATCCTCGCCGGCAGGGCGGATGCCGCCCAGGCCGCGGTGCGCGAGCACCTCGCCGGCACGGAGGCGCTGCTGCGCGGCTTCCTCTCCTGAGTGCGCGGCTCAGAAGTCCGGCAGGTCGTCGCCGCGCCGCGAGCCCGAGCGCGCGCCGCCGCGGAGGTCGGCGAGGGCGCCGCGCAGGCTCCCGGAGGACGCGTCGACGAGCGTGCGGTAGCCGAGCCGCTCGGCCTCGCCGCGCCGCTGCGCGGCCTGGGTGACGGGCCGGATCTCCCCCGCGAGCGTCAGCTCGCCGACCGCGGCGGTGCCCGCAGGCAGCGCCCGGTCGAGCACGGCGTTGGCCACCGCGATCGCGATCGCGAGGTCGGCGGCGGGCTCGACGAGGCGGACACCGCCCACCGTGGAGACGTAGACGTCCTGATCCGAGACCGGGATGGCGGCCCGGCGCTCCAGCACGGCGAGCACCATCGCCACGCGCGCGCCGTCGACGCCGCTGACCACGCGCCGCGGGTTCGGGCCGCCGTTCTTGATGGTCAGCGCCTGCACCTCCACCGGCAGCGCGCGCCGGCCCTCCAGCGCGATCGTGACGCACGTGCCGGGCACCGGTGCGCCGTGGCCGAGGAACAGGGCGCTGGGGTCGGGCACCTCCACGATGCCGGCTCCGCCCATGTCGAAGCAGCCCACCTCGTCGGTGGGGCCGAAGCGGTTCTTCAGCGCCCGCACGAACCGCAGGGACGTCTGCCGGTCGCCCTCGAAGTGGCACACGACGTCGACGAGGTGCTCCAGGATGCGGGGGCCTGCGATCGAGCCGTCTTTCGTGACGTGCCCCACGATGATGACGGGCAGCCCGCGCTCCTTCGCGAGGCGGATGAGCGCGGACGCCACCTCCCGCACCTGGCTCGGATGCCCGGCGACCCCCTCCGACTGCGCCGACGACACGGTCTGCACGGAGTCGACGACGAGCAGCTCGGGGCGCACCTCGTCGACGTGGCCGAGGATCGTCGCGAGATCGGTCTCGCTCGCGAGGAACAGCTCGTCGTGCAGCGCACCGGTGCGCTCTGCGCGCAGCCGCACCTGCGCCGTCGACTCCTCGGCGCTCGCGTAGAGCACGCGGTGCCCGGCGCGGGCGCTGTGCACCGCGACCTCCAGCAGCAGCGTGGACTTGCCGACCCCCGGCTCGCCGGACAGGAGTATCGCCGCCCCCGGCACGAGGCCGCCGCCGAGCACGCGGTCGAACTCGCCGACCCCGGTGGTGCGGCGGGCCACCTCGCTCGCGTCGAACCTCGTGATGGGTCGCGCCGAGCGGGCGGCGCCGGGCGCGATCGGCTCGACACGACGCAGGATGCCGGTCTGCTCGGCCGCCTCGACCACGGTGCCCCACTGCTGGCACTGGCCGCAGCGACCAGCCCAGCGCAGCGTCGTCCACCCGCACTCGGTGCAGCGGTACGGTGCGGCGGCGGGGCGTCGGGAGGCCATGCTTCACCCTACGGCGGCGCGCCGACATCCCGTGCCGGTCACGATAGCCTCGAAGACGGGGTGACCGCACACGACCACCAGCCAGAGAGGGCGCCATGCAGATCGGCTTCGCCGCGATGCTCGAGCAGGCGCCCCCCGGTGTGGTGCTGGAGCGCGTGCAGCGCGCCGAGGCGGCGGGCTTCCGCGGCGTCATGGCGAGCGACCACTTCCAGCCCTGGCTGCCCCGGCACGGCGCGGCATCCCATGTCTGGAGCATGCTGGGAGCCATCGGCACCCTCACGTCGGGCGAGCTCGGGCCGGGCGTGACGACGCCCGCGTACCGCACGCACCCGGCCGTCGTCGCGCAGGCCGCGGCGACCCTCGGTGCGCTCTTCCCTGGGCGCGCGTGGCTCGGCATCGGATCGGGCGAGGCGCTCAACGAGCACATCGCCGGCCAGTACTGGCCGGAGGCGCCGGAGCGCATCGAGCGCATGTTCGAGGCCGTCGAGGTCATCCGCAAGCTCTTCGCCGCGTCGCGCGCGGGGCGCGACGTGCGTCACTCCGGGCCGTTCTTCCGGCTCGAGTCGACCCGGCTGTGGACGATGCCGCAGACCGCGCCCGACATCTGCATCGCCACGGCGGGTCCGCACACGGCGCGCCGCGCCGGCCGCGTCGCCGACGGACTGGTCACGACGGCTGGTCCGCGGGAACGACTGGCGATCCTGCTCGAGCGCTTCGCCGAGGGCGCGCGCGAAGCGGGGCGCGACGCCGGGTCGATGCGCCGCATCGTGCAGCTGCACCTGTCGTGGGCGCCGACCGACGAGGAGGCGCTCGCCGCCGCGGTCGCCGAATGGCCGCTCGCGGGCATGCGCTTCGGCCGCGCCGACGTGCGCTCGCCGTTCGACGTGGAGCAGCTCTCCCGGCTCGTGCGCCCCGACGACGTCGCCGCCGGGATCGTCGCGTCGGCCGACCCCGACGTGCACCGCGCCGCGATCCAGGGCTACGTCGATCTCGGCTTCGACCGCGTGTACCTGCACAACGTGGCCTCGGCGCACGACGAGTGGATCGACGTGTTCGGCCGCGAGGTCATCCCCCGCATCCAGGCGTGATCACGCACGAAGACGAAGAACAGGAGACAGCATGACTCTCACCCTCGGGTACAAGGCGTCGGCGGAGCAGTTCGGCCCGCGCGAGCTCGTGGAGCTGGCGGTGAGCGCGGAGGAGCACGGCTTCGAGTCCGCGTTCGTGAGCGACCACTTCCAGCCGTGGCGGCACACCGGCGGCCACGCGCCGTTCTCGCTGACCTGGATGGCGGCGGTGGGCGAGCGCACCTCGTCGCTGCGCATCGGGACGAGCGTGCTCACCCCGACGTTCCGGTACAACCCGGCGGTGATCGCGCACGCGTTCGCGACGATGGGATGCCTCTACCCCGAGCGCGTGATCCTGGGGATCGGCTCGGGGGAGGCGCTCAACGAGGTGGCGACCGGGTTCCGGGGCGCGGGGGAGCAGACCTGGCCGGACTTCCGCGAGCGGTTCGCGCGGCTGCGCGAGGCGGTGCGGCTCATGCGCGCGCTGTGGGCGGGCGAGCGGGTGTCGTTCCAGGGCGACTACTACTCCACGCACGACGCGTCGATCTACGACCGGCCTGAGGGCGGCATCCCGGTCTACATCGCGGCGGGCGGGCCCGTCGTGGCCAAGTACGCGGGCCGCGCCGGCGACGGGTTCATCTGCACGTCCGGCAAGGGCGCCGAGCTGTACGCCGACCAGCTGATGCCGGCGGTGGCGGAGGGCGCCGCCGCGGCGGGCCGCGACGTCGCGAAGATCGACCGGATGATCGAGATCAAGCTGTCGTACGAGCACACCCTGGAGGCGGCGCTGGACAACACGCGGTTCTGGTCGCCGCTGTCGCTGTCGAAGGAGCAGAAGCACGACATCACCGACCCGGTGGAGATGGAGCGGGCGGCGGACGCGCTGCCGATCGAGCAGATCGCGAAGCGGTGGATCGTGGGAACCGACCCCGATCAGGTGGTCGCGCAGATCGGGCAGTACATCGACTGGGGCTTCACCCACCTCGTCTTCCACGCGCCCGGTCACGACCAGGAGCGCTTCATGACCCTCTTCGAGGAGGAGCTCGCCCCGCGGCTGCGCGCCCGCTGACGGCCGGTGGCGATCGCCGAGTCCACCCGTTCGGCGTCGAGTCCAGGCATCCCACGCTGCCGCGGGCATGGATTCGTGACGGGCTGGGTGGATTCGGCCAGCTCCAGCCCGCGGAGGGGGCTGTGCCGCTCGCTCAACGACCGAGGGGCGCCGGTGCGGGGGACACCGCGGGACTGAGCGCGATCACGGGGCGGCCGTCCGCGGGATTCGAGAGGATGTCGGCGTGCACGCCCCACACCTCGCGGATGAGCGCGGGGGTGAGCACGTCCAGCGGTGCGCCCGCGGCGGCGACGCTCCCCGCGGCGAGCACGACGACGTGGTCGGCGTGGGCGGCCGCGAGGCCGAGGTCGTGCAGCGCCGCGACGATCGTCACCCCGCCCGCGGCGAGCTCGCGCAGCAGCGTCAGCGTGCGCAGCTGCGCGCTCACGTCGAGGTGGTTGGTGGGCTCGTCCAGCAGCAGCAGCCGCGGCTGCTGCGCCAGGGCGCGGGCCAGGTGCACCCGCTGCTGCTCTCCGCCGGACAGCGCGGCGCAGCGGCGGTCGGCGAGCTCGGCGGCGCCGGCGGCGGAGAGGGCGCCCTCGACCACGGCGTCGGCGCCGCCCGCGTCGCGCCCCCACGCGCCCTCGTGCGGGATG